>CAYPOW010000055.1:0-15427 GCA_964412145.1 uncultured Draconibacterium sp. | reverse complement strand
ATTCAGGTTTCACGGAAATAGTAAGCCGTATGTAGTTTTTTTAACGAAGGGTCGGCCAATCTTGTCCAGCTCAGTCGCAGCGCTATTTAACATAACTGGCTTATGGGGCAGAAGGGAATTGCTGAAGCGTAGCGAAAGCAAGGAATGAATGTTACCATAAGAAGCTGTTATGTATAATAGCTACCGAACTATTTGACTATTTTCAATGAGCTATTATTTTACGTTTATCCGCCAAAAGGCTACGTTCGTCTGGGATTTCCTGGACGCTTGATAAACGGTTTGCTATATTGTTGGTTATTAAACATAAACAATTTAGATTTGATAGCCTACTAAATGAACCCAAAAGATAACTGCAGAGCTGAAAAAGATTCAAAATGTGAAAATTGAAAATATTTAAAATCTGAAGATATAGTAATAAACACTAGCACAGGACAAGTTTATTTAATTGATAAATCACAGACAAAATACTTTCCGGTCAAGAGTCCATCGAACGGAATAAAAAATAAATTGATTATAGTTTGATATTTAAAAATGTCAATTTTAATGATAGATACGATTTATCTATAAATTAGTTCAGAAAGAAAATGGGTTTATGAATATAATTAAACAAAATCCGTTTAGGATACTTGGGTTAGCAGGTAATGTAACTGAAAAAGAATTGCAAAAGCAACTGAGCATTCTGAATGCTTATACAAGAGTTGGAAAAGCCATTTCTTCCGATTATGATTTTTTATTCCTAGGTGAGTTTACAAGAAATCGAAATGACATTTTGGATGCTGCAAAAAAAATTGAACTAGATCGCAAGCGGCTAAAGCATTCTTTATTTTGGTTTGTCAAAAGCAGCCATGCTGACGAAATAGCGTTAAGTCATTTAAAGGCAAAAAATACTGAGAAGGCATGTGAGATTTGGGAAAAGACATCCAAAAATGAAATATCAAATAGTAATTTTACTTCTTATCAAAACCTTTCAACGTTATATTTTGCTTTATCAACCATAGATGGACATCTGAATATTGAAGAATTGCAGATGTGTATTTTATTAAAAAGGGAGTTGATATATTCAGATAGTTTTAGCGTTTATACCAAAGCAATTTTAGGTAATAATCTAAGTATTAGCAAAAATGAAGTTTGCAAGGATTTTATTGAAGAAATAATAGTAGCACTTTATCCTTATTTGAATGCTCCAGATGGAGTATCTGTAAACATATTAATTTCATTATTCAATTCCTTTCCCAAAAACATCCAAGAATATTTACATGTTAAATTTTCTTCTAATCCAATACATAAAATCGAGCGAGAAATTAATCAGGCTAAATCTAAAAGAAAATTAAAACCAGAAAATGCTGACAAATTTGGTATAAACCTTTACAAAGCTACAATAACGGAACTAAAATATTTAACGATCGTTATTGGAAATAATGTTCAAAATCAGTTAATTGTAAATAAATTGGCCGATGAAATAATGCATTGTTCTATTGACTATTATAATTCAGCCTGTGAAAAAACAAAGGCATTAGAAATGGGTAATTCTGCATTAGAGGTTGCTAACTATGCATTAAATATTGAGCCCAGCGGACAAGTAAAACAAAAGATTGAACAAAATATATCTAAGATAAAAGAATGGAATAGTCAGGCAATACGGGAAGAAAAAAGTGAAAAAATAGCTACTGAAGACAATTACATCAACAAAGAACTTTTTAAGCTTGAAAAAGCTCCAATTTCATGTTCAAAAATTGAAAATATTATTGAAAATATAAAACCAAAGTTAGATTCGATCAAAATCAAACTGGGCGAGAATGATAGCGAATATTTAAATAGAGCTAAAAATGTATTAAATAAAGCACTAAACTGTCTATTATCAATTTCTAAGGATGCCCCAAAGCTTAATGATGAGTTTCTTAAAAAAAAGAACCTTACTGATACGGTTAAAGACATTAATCTAGAGATCCTGTTTGAGGATATTCTCACATTATTATACAAGATTTTTAATGTCGGGATTTCAAATGATTCAAATCATCTTTATGAAACTAATTTTACTGAAATTAAAAAAATTGCTAATAAATATGGCGTTAAATTATCCAAGCAAGATAATAAAACTTTAAATGAATACAGGTATGAAATTAAAAAATTGACTTTTAAAGTTGAACAACTAAAATTCGATTTATCAGAAGAAAAGAAGATGGCTGATATAAAATTAGTAGAGCTAAATAAATGGAAGCCTATGCGAACCAAAAAGCAGAAGCAACGTGAGAAACATCTACAAAAAAGTGAGAAAGCCGACTTAATTGCAAAATTGGACAAAGAAATATACAATACACAACTTGAAATAGAAATGTTAAAGAGACAATATTTTTTAGTTCAAAAAAATATTTTAAGCTAATAACGATTATACATTATTGAATTATCTAAATATTTTTGATAAAAAGATCATAATTTTTCTAATTCCACCTATTATTATGCGGAAATTTCCATTTTTCTCTAGCTTTTGTTTTACGTTTATCCGCCAAAAGGCTGCGTTCGTCCAGGATTTCCTAGACGCTTGATAAATGGATTGCCATGTTATTGGCTATTAGAAATAAGCGGTTTATATTTGACATTAATAATCTATACATATCTCCCCTAATTGGATACATTGTATGAAATTTGTGTATATTTAAACTCGTTTAAGGGCAAGAAAAAGAAAGAACCCGACTTTGAATTAAAATTGAGAGTTAATGAAAAAGGATTTATAATAAAATTGCCAGGGCAAATTTCAACACACTTGCAATACATACAGGCATACAAACAAAGCCAAGATTGCATAGAAGCTGAAATTTCGCCACACATAAAAACAAAGTAGTATGAATATTATTAAACAAAACCCATTTAGAATACTTGGTTTGGTTGGAAATACCACAGAAAAAGAATTGCAAAAACAAATTGACATAATTAAACGATATGCTGAAGTAGGGAAAACAAAGTCATTTGATTACGATTTTGAATTTATAGGTGATTTCACAAGAAATTCAGATGATATCCAACAGGCATCTAATAGTATTGAACAAGCACATAAGAAATTGCTTTATTCATTATTTTGGTTCGTTAAGGACAACCAATTTGATGAAATTGCATTTAATAACCTGAAAGAAAATCAAGCTGACAAAGCCATAGAAATATGGAATAAAACCTTAAAAGAAGAAATAACAAGTAAAAACTATTCTTCATATCATAATCTTTCAACACTTTATATTGCTTTATCAACAATTGACAACCAAATTGAATTAGAGCTATTACAGATTGGAATAGCACTAAAAGGAAATTTGATACATTCTGAAATATTAAAAGATTTTTCAAAACTCGTAACAGGAAACGGAATTGCAAATGTACCGATTGAAATTAGCAAAAAATTTGTTGACGAAGTAATAGAACTTTTAAAGCCCTATTTGAATAAGAATAATGGATTATCAACAAATGACTTGATTTCCCTATTTAATACGTATCCAACTGGCATTCAAAAATATATCTCTTCAAAATATACTGAAGGCCCAATTTCAAATATTGAAAATAAGATTGACAAGACAATAAAAAAAAGAAAGGACAATGCAAGAAATGCGGTAGAATACGGAGAAGAGCTCTACAAATCAACAGATAGCGACATTAATTTATTAAAAAAGTTAATGGATGGGTCAAATATGCAATTTCAAATGTTGGTGAATAAGTTGGCGAATGAATTATTGGAATGTTCCATCGTTTTTTATAATTATTGGAGTAAAGATTCTGCTGAAAATTTTGATCCTTTTACTGATACATTAAGAATTGCGAAATATGCTAGAAACGTTGGCCCATCTGGACAAGCAGAAAGCAGGGTGATAGAGACTATTGACGCTCTTGAAGAAATGCGTTTGAAAGGGGCATATAAAGTAATTGCCTTTTTAAATGAAGTTAATAAAGTATTTGAGCAGGTTAAAAGAGAAAGTTCATTTATTAGATTAGATGGAACAAGAACCAGGGTGAATGAAGAAAAAATTATGGAGCTAATAAACCCATTACTTAAAAACCAAATAATTGAAATAATTGCAAAATCAAATAAGGACAGTTTAATTAATGATTTTAACAAATCATTAAACAAAATAATTAGCTATGTTTCATATATAAATTTGGATTTTTTTAAAAATAAGAGAGATGCTTTTATTTCTTATCTGCCAATCACAAACAATATTAAATATGATTTAATAAAATCAAAACTAGAAGTAGAAATAAATGCCCTGCAAAAACAATTAAATGTAACTAAAAATAAAAAATTTTACAATTCGGAATTATGGAATTTGGAAAGCCAATTGACAGGTGTCAAAGAATGGCATCTATTTAGGTCAACAGAAACAAGAGGACAACAAATTTCTGAATATCAACGAAGATTAAACAAATTGATAACCAAAAGTGAGACTGAAAAAAAACGAGAAATTTCAAGACTTGAAGAGCAATTAGTAATAAAAAGAAGAGAATTAAAAGTGTTGACTAACCAATAATATAAAACGATGAAAACAAAATATTTAATACTACTATTTGTATTTTATGTTAGCAATATCTTTGCTCAAACAGATAGTTTAACTTTTAAAAATGACATTGATATACTTTCTAAAAAAGTTTCATTTTTAGAAAATGAAATTGAAACAATTCATTCAGAAAACATCCGGCTATTACAAGAAGTTAATTCGATAAAAAACACACAGGCTGATTTAAAGAAAAATTATAGCCAATTAAATAGTGGGTTTAATAGATTTAAGCAAAACTCTAAAACGGAAATAGACAGTTTACAACAAGTAATTAATTCAAACTCTGCAAATATTAAAATAACCGCAGACGAATTAGGTGTGAAAATTGAAGATAATCACCAATTTACAAATCAAAGCATCACAGATTTAAACAAAACAGTTAATCAAAATACTCTTTATTGGATAATTGCGATTTTAGTTGTTGCTCTATTTGTTTTACTCGTATTTGTATTGTTAAGAAAGCAAATATTTAAACAAAAAACGGATTTAGATTCTAATCTTCAAAATACAAGAAAAGCACTTGAAGAAGAGGGCGTAAAACTCGACAACAAATTGATTGAGGTTCTTGAGACGCAATTGAAA
Organism: uncultured Draconibacterium sp.; assembly: GCA_964412145.1. GTDB lineage: Bacteria > Bacteroidota > Bacteroidia > Bacteroidales > UBA12170 > UBA12170. Next base: position 10,313 of record CAYPOW010000055.1, on the reverse strand, counting down.
ATCATTAACAACAATAGTTATGCAGCCGAAAAAGAAATCGACCATACATTGGCGCTAAAAGTTGCAGATGAAATAATCCGTATCCAAAAAAATCTTAGCCGTATGGATAAGGACACCAGAGGGTTAAACCAATTGACTGCATCTGTAAAAAGAATACAAGATAATTTTGCTTCCAATGGGTATGAATTGGTTGAAATGATAGGCAAAACATATAATGAAGGAATGAAGGCTTCTGCATCCTATAATCCCGATAGTGAAGAAAAATCTGGTGTAATTATTAGAATTATTAAACCACAAGTAAATTATAAGGGTGAAATGATTCAATCAGCACAAATAGAAGTAAGTGAATAAAGTTGCTCCATTAACTAAATAAAAATATTATGGCAAGGACAAAAATAGATTACGGTATTGATTTAGGAACCACAAATTCTGCACTTTCTAGAATGGAGAATGGTGAACCTGTAATAAAAAAGACAGATACATTAAAAGATACAATGCCTTCGTGTGTCTATTTCAACAAAAAGAAATCCATTCAAGTTGGTGACTCTGCATATAATGCAATGAAAAGAGATAAACTTAAAACTATGACAGGTAGTGGCAATTCTTTTACTTCAAATGCTTTTATAGAGTTCAAAAGAACAATGGGAACTGATAAAAAATATAGCAGTTCTAATATGGAAAAAGATTTTTCATCAGAAGAATTATCTGCCGAAATTCTTAAAACTTTAAAATCATATATATCAGATGAAAGTTTTAAATCAATTGTAGTAACTGTTCCCGCCAAATTTACTGTAAACCAAAAAGACGCAACTTTAAGAGCAGCAAAGTTAGCAGGTTTTGAACATTGCGAATTATTACAAGAGCCAATTGCCGCATCAATGGCTTATGGTTTAGACGATAAAAGCAAAGATGGTTATTGGTTAGTTTTTGATTTTGGTGGTGGGACTTTTGATGCTGCACTATTAAAGGTTGAAGAGGGTATTATGAAAGTAATTGATACTGAAGGAGATAATTATCTTGGAGGCAAAAATCTTGACTATGCAATTGTTGATGGAATTATTATCCCAGCTATTCAAGAAAATTTCACGATTGACAATATTCTTTCTGACGATAATAAAAAGAAAATATTGCAAGACGCAATGAAATTCTATGCAGAAGAAACTAAAATACAAATGTCGTTTAACGACACCTATAATATTTTATCAGATTTGGGAGATATTCCAGGTGAAGATGATATAGGAGAAGAGTTTGAGTTAGATATTACGGTTACGCAAGAAATGATGCGAAATACTCTTGGTCCAATATTCCAAAAGTCGATTGATATTTGTAAGCATCTTCTTGAAAGAAATAGTTTGGATGGAAACACATTAGATGCTCTTATTCTTGTTGGTGGCCCTACATTCTCTCCTATTTTAAGAAAAATGCTTGAAGAGCAAATAACAAAGCCAGATGTAAATGTTGACCCAATGACAGTTGTGTCAAAAGGTGCAGCATTATTTGCTTCGACTGTTGATAAATCTGACGATATTAGAGAACAAGAAAGAGATAAAACAAAAATTCAATTAAAATTTGGATATGATGCAACAACAGTTGAAGAAGAAATACCTGTTGCAATTAACATATTAGCAGATAAAACAGATGGTGAAATACCCGAAAAGGTTTTTGTTGATATTATTAGAAATGACAAAGCTTGGTCGAGTGGAAAAACTGAAATTGATGATAAGGGAGATATTATTGAAGTAAAATTAAATTCAGGCAAAGCAAATGCTTTTAATGTTCTGGTTTATAACGAACAAGGCGATTTGTTGCCAAGTGAACCATCAAATTTTTCAATTATTCAAGGTTCAAAAATTGGAAGTGCAACATTACCTTATCATTTTGGTATTGACATTTTAGATACAGTTAAAAACAAAATGATATTTTATCCTGTTCAAGGATTAGAAAAAAATACATCAATACCTTGTACGGGTACAGCCAATAATTTAAAGGTATTGAAACAAATTAGACCTGGAAAAAAAGAAGATTTTATCAAAATTCCAATTTATCAAGGAGAATATGAAGCAGAGGGTACAAGAGCTATATTAAATGAACGTGTTTTTGATGTCGTAATTACGGGAGATGATATTCCAAGCCTTCTACCAGAAGGAAGTAGTGTAGATATTACTATGAAAGTTGATCGGTCGGAAGCAATATCATTTTACGCTTTTTTCCCAAGCCTTGATTTTACATATGAAGTTGAAGTAAAATCAATTTCACAGGTAGTTGATACAAAATGGTTAGAAACAGAGATTAGCAAAGCAGAACAATCAATTAGGTTAATAAAAGAAGAGGGGAATTATACCAATCAAAATGATTTAAATAATCTTGAAAACGAAATATCAGAAACAAAACGAATCTTTGAACAAGACAGAAATGATACAGATAGAAAAAAGCAAACGCTAAATAATTTAAGAAAATCCTTAAAGAAATTAGACAAAATAGAAGACGCCAATGAGTGGCCAAAAAAAGAAGAAGAATTAAAAGATGTTTACTATCGTTTGGAAGAAACGAATAAGCAATTTGGCAATGATAAAACCAATGCTCTAGTAGAACAGTTTAAGGAACAAATACCTGAAATAATAAAAAGCCAAAATGTTAAAGTTGCGCAAGAAATGATTGATAATATACGACAACTTGATTTTGCACTTGTTGATCAAGGTTTAGGTGCTCAAATGGAAATAATGTTTCTAAAAAACTTTAACAATGAGTTTGATACATTAGATTGGAAAGATAAAAATCGAGCAAGAATAACATTAGACAGAGGGTTGCAAATGGCAGCAAATAATCCTACCAAAGAAGCATTAAGACCAATCATCATTGAATTGTATAGATTGTTGCCAGAAGCAGACCAACCAACAGTTCCGGGCGGCGGCGGAGGGGTTGGTAAACCAAACAATTAATATGAAAAATATTTTAGATAAAAATCAAATGGTTAATTCTACCTATGAAGTTCAATTCTTCATTAGTGGAGATGCCTTTTACGAAAAATACAGAGTAAAAGGGAAAGACGGTAAAACTTATTTGTTGAAATTATATAATAGCTCTAAATTATCGAAATATGATTTTTCAAATTCAAATTTGCTAGAAGTCGAAATATTGGCTTCTCTGAATATGGATAGAATTGTTAGATTAGTGAATAACGGAGAATATGTTAAAGACAATAATAAATATCATTATATAGTATTAGATTTTATTAGTGGTGAAACACTTCAAGATAAAATGAAACGTGAAGGGATATTCTCTCAATATTCTGCCGTTCCTATAATCCTTTATTTACTTGAAACTCTTCAAAATATACATAAAAACTCAAATGCTATAATTCACAATAATATTAATTTAAATAGCATTTACTTAGATTATGAGAATGCTGAAAAACCTACTTTAACGGAATTTGGTTTTGCAAGGTATATTACAAGTAAAAATAACTCCCTTGATTTAAGCCGCTTATCGCCTTTCTATATCGCTCCTGAATTATATAATGGCATTTCAACACCGCAAAGTGATATTTTTTCAATTGGTGCACTATTGTATAATTTAATTATGGGGATTCCTCCATGGTACATTGAGATTCCAAATTATCAACATACACAAGAAAAATTTATTGACGCTATTAATGAAAAACGAAAAGAGCCATTAAATTTTGGGATAAAAGGATTTGAAGAATTTAAAGACGAACATCTTAAAGAAGTTATTAAAAAAGCATTAGCAACTAACATTGACGATAGGTTTAAAAATGATGATGAGTTTATAAAGGCTCTAAAAAGAGAAGTTGTGATTGAAGGTGTTAACAAAAGCAAAACTGAGACTAAAAAAGCAATCAAAAAACAAGGAGCTGGTTTTTCTGCAATTGCAGGGATGCAAGCATTAAAGAATGAATTGCATAATGATGTTATTGATTTATTAAGAGATACAGAAGGTGCAAAGGAGTATGAAGTATCTATTCCAAATGGCATGCTACTTTATGGGCCTCCTAGATGTGGTAAGACCTTTTTTGCTGAACGATTTGCTGAGGAGGCTGGCTTTAATTACAAATTTATTAGATCTTCTGATTTAGCAAGTATATACATCCATGGTTCACAAGAAAAAATAGGTGAATTATTTAAAGAAGCAAGAGATAATGCGCCAATGATAATTTGTTTTGATGAAATAGACGCATTGGTTCCATCTAGAGATAAACTAAATTCTGCTAGTCAGTCAGGTGAGGTTAATGAGTTTTTAACACAGCTTAACAATTGTGGCGAACAAGGTATATTTGTTATCGGTACTACAAATTATCCACAAGGCATTGATACGGCAATCTTAGGTGCTGGAAGAATGGATATAAAAATTTATGTGCCTGTACCTGATTTTAAAGCAAGAGAAGCAATGTTTAAATTATATCTAAAAAATAAGCCTGTGGATTTTAGTATTGACTACGGAAAATTATCAGAACTAACTAAAAATTATGCATCTGGAGACATTGTCTTAATTATCCAAAAGGCTAGTAGAATGCAAAGAAAATCTAGAGAAAGAATAACACAACTATTATTAGAACAAGTAATCAAAGATACCAATCCATCATCATCGGCTTCTGATTTGAAGAAGTATGAGTTAATTAGAGAAGAGATAGAAAATAAAAGGTCATTGTCAAATGATAAAAATAAAAGAAGGCCTCTTGGTTTTAGAAGAAATAATGAAGATTAAATAACGTATTATGGAAAAAGATAATTTTAAGAAAATACTGTTTAAGGTAGCATTTTGCACAATGGTATGCGATGGCTATATTGACAACAGAGAAATAGAAGAGTTAAAATTAATGGATAATAATACTTCCTTTTTTGCTGAAATTGATTTATCAGATGAGCTAAAACAATTAATTGAAGTTTTTAAAGATAAAGGCACGAAAGTAATTGAAGAATTATTTGTCAGTTTAAGAGAAACAAAACTTAACCCTATACAGGAATTGATTGTTTTGGAAGTTGCTTTAAGAATAATAAATGCAGATGACAAACACGATGAAAATGAAGTGAAATTTATTCATTTACTTAGGTCAAAACTTGCATTACACGATGAAACAATTAGTGATCGATTTGGCAAACTTAAAATTCTGCACACTAATGAATATTCAAGAAATATTATTTCCGGCAAGACTGAAACTGAATTTGCTGAAAGTGTTAAGCTACCTGAATTATCCGAATTGATTAAGGTTGATTTAAAAAATGAATAGTCTAAATAGAAAAGCAAGTGCTTAAGTATTTAACATTTTAAAATTCAATTGACAAATGGAAATAGTTGAAGAACTTGCTTCTTACCATAACTTTTTTGACTCTTGGTAAAAACAATGAGAATATTGAAATATTTTATTAGCATAACCGATTAATTATGGCCTCAGAAATTAGAAAGTGGACATTACCACAAAAGCTGCATCGATATATTTATAAGAAAGATTATGACAGGGCTTTGCGGTTTTTAAGCAAACTAACTGCAATTAATGAAACCGGACTTTTTATGAAGGAGGACGAAAGTTATTTGCGCTATGTTGGTGCTTTTAGAATACAATTGTTGATGGAAATTGGTTATTACAGAGAGGCGCTTGCCTGGGCTTGTTTGGAAATTGAACTTTATCCTAAAAATATGCAAGCATTTATTTTTAAGGAAAACCTAAAGGCCAAAATAAATAACCTGCCTGAAAATGAATCGCCTAATAAACAAATTAAAAATGATGCGTGGCCTGGTATTGCAGGGATGCGAGAAGTAAAAACAGTTATAGAGCAAGATATTATTGTTCCTTATAATAATCCAGAACTTTATAAAAAATACAAAGTACCTCTACCCAATGGCTATTTGTTTTATGGACCTCCGGGTTGTGGTAAAACATTTATTGCAGATAATCTGGCAAAAAAACTCGGCTACCATTTTATTAAAATAAGTCCGGGAGATATAGGGAGTACGTATATTCACGGTACTCAGTTAGAAATTAAAAAAGTATTTGATGATGCTAGGATAAACGCCCCTTGTGTTCTTTTCTTTGATGAATTTGAAGCGATGGCTCCAAAACGGAATGCCCGTGATATAAGTTTTCATTATAAGTCAGAAGTTAATGAACTTCTGACTCAATTAAATAATGTTTCAAAAACGGGTGTATTGTTTATTGCTGCAACCAATTATGTAAACAGTATTGATGATGCTGTAATGCGACCTGGCCGGATTGATAAAACCATTTTTATAGGGCCACCTGATTTTGAGGCACGGATTGAATCTTTCCGAATACAGTTGCAGGAAAAACCTATTGGAAAAATTAAATATGATATTATTTCTGAGATGTCGGAATATTATACCCACGCTGATATTGAAGCTATCTGCAATGATGCTGTCCGACTAGCAATTGCTAAAAATGTTTTGATTGATACAGATTTTCTGGGTGGTTTTGTCCACCGCTTTAGGCCAAAATTAAATGAGGAGAAATTAAATGAGTATTTTAATTAAGACTTAGTAATGGTTTTTTCTGCTTGATTATAGTAATCAGAAAATGTATTTTTGCATAAGAATGTTTAAATAGTGATTACGGTTTGAGATTTTAACTCACTTGCGGAAAGCTGTTTAAGCCTTTTTTATTGACTTCTGATGTGAAACTAGCTATTTTAGACTTTTTTTGTTGTGCTATCAAAAGGAGCCATATTCTTGAACTTTTTTTTTAGCAATAAGCATTCCGATAATTTATCTTTGTTTTTGATATGGCAGTCTGATTCTCAGCTACGGATTTTGGTATTCCGTTAAAACTGGCAATTAGATTGCCTTTTTAATTTAATGTTGATTTATTCTTATTTGGATTGCTCAGCTATTTTTATTTCAGCATCTACCACATACAAATAATCTTTAGTGCTTTTTAAAACATTACGAGGGAAGAGGTCAGAAACAGTGTACTCTCCATTGGAATAACTGGCTTTGCTTGTGAGTTTAAATCCTAGCAAATACATATATTCCTGAATTTCTTGTGGTCTGGCCGGAGTTGTATTGTGTATATAATCTTGTTTTAGTATAACTTCAATATAAGGTGGCCTTTTCGTGCTGTGATCAATTCCTGTAAATCCAACAAATGTATAAGCTGTTTCCGGAAATAATAAGTTGTGAAGTTTAATGCGTTCAAATAATGCAGAAATAGTCAGGCTGTTGAATAAGTTGTTGCTTTTGTAGACAATTTGCCCGGCACAAAGAATGCAAATAGTATTTTCGTTTCCGTTTGAAAAAGGGTGGCCAAGTGCGTAAAAATCAGGAATCCAGGTGCCTGATTCTTTTGCGAAGTCAAGAGCGATTAGAGACTCTAGGTCTCTTTGATCCTGGATGGATAATATTTCTTTTCCATTTCCCTGGCTATTTTTTCTTTCTCTCTTTGCTCTTTTAATACCTGCTCTAAGTTGAGTTGTAATTTCTTCCATTCTTCTTTCTCCTTCATTTTAAGTAAGACATTCTCTTTGTGAAAATCGTTCAGGTATTGCAAATTTATTCTCTTTTTGTTTGGGTTAATCTGGCCGTGATCTTCAAACTGTTCCTGAATCTGCTTGTCTAGCTCTTCTCGCGACATTGGAGATTTCAACCATTCGGCCACTTGCTTCATCTTCTTCTCGGATACTTCTTGGTGAGCTTTGCTCTGATATTTCTTTGGTGCTTTCATTGTTTTCAAAGTTAGGATTTATTTTATATTGTTATTTACAAACTTATATTTGAATTGTATTTTTCACCTTGATTTATGCGTTTTTTATATGTAATTTTGTCTATTACAGTCTTGAAAGGATTGTTCACTCCTGATATTGGTTCGGGTTGTGCCTCCAATCCAATTAAGGCTGTATAAGAGAACTTATTAATGGTAAGCGTATTCGCTATGCGCCCAACGTTGATAAGTTCTTCTTTTTATATGATTAGCGCTTTTCACAAAAACCACAAATTATCCTTTCCAAAAGGAGGGATGCTATTGCCATCGAAATGGGGTGCGATTTTGGCGACCATTTCTGGGTATTTAATGGTGACGGGCAGGTTTTGCTGGCGCACAGATTTCCAGTACATACGGCTAAACTGATAGACCTGATCGATGAGCTGCTGTATGACTTTTACATCTTTTAGCTGCGCTTTATCGCTGCAGTCGATATGGAGTTTGATAGGGAAGGGAAAGCCGTCGGCAGCACTGAAATTCTTTAAAGGATAGCGCGTATTGTTGAAGAGCAAATATTTGTTGTTGCCAATATTGATATAGGTTCCGCTTGTGGGCATTAGCTCTTTCCAGTCTTGATCGAAGGCTACTATGTCTTCGGATTCTGTTTTATTTATCGATAGAATAAAAACCGGAATGGATAAATCCATCTTTTCCAGTGCTTCCTGAATATGAAGAAGTTCTTGTTCTCTCATACTTTTGTAGAAGTGAATAATCAGGCGGTCGGGCTGGTTGTTGATTGTGGCATAATTTTTAACTGCCAAGGATATTTTACCAGCCAGGAGATCTATTTCGTCTTTCATAAAATATTCAAAACCATTGAATTTTCCATCATTGGCGAAACTAAAGGCACTGCCAATATATTGTATGCCTTCTTCCATATTTTTGAAGGCGCCTATTCCTACAATTAATTCGTTTTTAATGGGTGTATTTAAACACCAGGGAATACCATCTAATTTGGCTAGCATAGCCACAGCAATATTGGGTAAACTATATACCCAAGCGTCACCTTGTCCGGCCATTTTAACGGGATCGATGGCCTGAGATGTTATTTTTCTTTTTAAGAGCATCTCTTTTACTTTGTAGTAGATTTCCCGTTTTTGTTTGTCTTGTTCGTACTTGCCATAGGGCGTTACGTAAATAGCGATATACTTTATTTCTGAGTTGATTTCTCTATCTAATAGCTGATTTTCTATTTCCTTTAAAGGGTTGTTTTTGTCTTTAAAGACGATGCTAAAATGTTCTTCGGTATGAAAAAGGATATTGGCAAAACTCTGCAAACCTTTAAACCAACCAAATCCTTCTTCAAAACTTTTTTTGATCGCTGTGGCATATTCCCTATCATCAACGTGTACGATGAAAAACAAGTGAATTGTTTTGTAGGGACTGGATTTGAAAGGTTTTAATTCGCGTATGCTGTACTTGGGAATAATTCCCGTTTGATTTTTTCCGAAAACCAATAAATTACTTTCTTCCGATGTACTGTTGATTTTTTTGGAAGCCACAGTTAAAAAACCAGTATCATGTAAGGGGATTATTTTTTTGAAATCGGGTGTATTCAGGAATTTCTTATAAAATGCATTGATATATTTTAAGTATTTTGGGTAACGATTTCCTCTTGTTGGGGGTTTGAGCTGAATGTTTAAGGCAGCTATCAACTTATTATTTATTACCGGAAAATAGCTTGAATAATCTGATTCATTGTCATCAGATACCCATTTCCATTTTTTTAGATTTTTACCACAGAGCACCCATTTGAATAGGGAAGGAGAGACTTTTTGGGTAAGTTCTGCTACGGATTGTTTAAGTACTTTGGAATTGCCGTCATAAGAAAGCAATAATTCGGGATAGCTGCTTACTGTACAGAGTTGAATTTTTAGCGAAAACTTCATATATACATCCCATTGGTTTGTTGATAGCGTAGGTGCTTTTATCCAAATCTGATTTTCTTTGATAAATCCGGTTTTAACAATCTGCTTTTTTGTTTTTCCGAAATAATAGCTTATTTGTCGGTTGTAGTATCTTTTGATGAGATCTTGATTTTCCTTTGTGAAGTCGATGCTTAAGGGTAGAAAATCTTTTGTTTTTCCTGCAAATGTGGTATAAATGAAATCAGTTCCGTTGTTGCTTATTCCCGGAAATAAAGAATCTACCTCGTTCGGAAACAGACTTTTATGCAGTCTATGACTTTTTTGAATCTCTTCTTTAGTAAAATAGAATGTTTGATTTTCGGCAGGGAAATCAAAGGTTAAGATGTTGAAGAATAGGTTTTGTTGCTGCATAGCGCTTATATTTTAAGGTGAATACTAATTCAAAAGGGGGAATGCTTGCAGAGTTTAGGATGAGGAAGGAATAGTAAAAACCAGATTGTGAGGAAATTAAAGTTGAGGATAAAACGAATTTTAATTTCAGCAGGCGATTTTTAACGTGCTGAAACTGCGGAGAATAATCATTTGCAGCTCTTATGTAAGCTGATGTTTTCATAGTAAAAAAATAAAGACTTAGCCTGAACTTACCGTTCCAATGGGAAGTGGGATAAGTGCGTTAAAGACAAATTTACATAATCAAACAGTGTAATAGCAAATTTATT
>CAYPOW010000054.1:0-15435 GCA_964412145.1 uncultured Draconibacterium sp. | reverse complement strand
GTCGCCTTCCTTTTTTAAAAACCCCTCTATTAACTTAGTGGGGTTTTTTTATGCCTTTTTTTTAAAGAGCATCTAAACAAGGGTGTCTTTTAATTAGGCTCCTGCCCTATTAGACCTCGGCTTTATACAATTACAAATGTCTTTCTTTTGTAAATGGATCTTCCGCTATAAGCTATTTCGAGATAATTTTAAAAAATAAATTTAGCCAAATAGTATAAAGAGCATTTTTTATATTCACTGATCATTGTCAAAATAAATTGCATTTATATTAATAGAAATAAAACACAATAAAGCACAAATTAATCAAAATGAAAATATATGCCTGCTTATTTAAATGGGTTCTTATAAATTAACCCATTTATAAGTTTTTCTTTATCAAATATTAGTCAGATTCCTGAAATATAACTCTGTATTTCTGCATATTATCGCTTTTTTTTTCAAAACATATTTTTTTTATATTGCCCGTGAGATAATTTATTACATTGCGTCTTTAATATGAACGAAACAAACAGCTATATGAAAAAATTAATATCAGTGGTTATATTGCTTTTCGCTTTTTCTTTAAGCGGATGTAATTCGAAGGGGAAATCTGATAAGGAAGTAACTTATGAATATCAGGAGGTAGATGTTGACTTAAATGCAGAATTAAAAGCTAGAATTGGAAGTTGGGCAAAACAGGGAATAGAGTGTTATGGAGTACTTGTAGCTTTAGATGGTGATGGTTTACCACGTGTAGGCATGCCAATCAAGGCAAAAATTGTTAGAATAAAAAAAGATCAAATTAAAATGAAATCGCTAGCAAATGTAAATTTTGGCCCTCAACAAGGTTGCACCAAAATGGGAATTTCATCTGGCGAAACCTGGTGGGAAACTGAAGGAGATCTTTTCCAAACGAAAGAAGAAGCTGAGGCATTCCTTAATCAATTAGGCATACTTTCAAACTAAGATTATCCTTATGGATGATCAGCAAATCATAAAAGGAATTATCCGAAATCATGATCCTTCTTTTCGTTTGTTAATCGAAAAGTATAAAAAGCTTGTTTTCGGTTCTTCCTTTCGTATTTTAAGGAATACTTGCGACGCAGAAGATATCTGCCAGGAGGTGTTCCTTGAGGTATTTCGCTCCATACATAAACTCAAAAGCGAAGACAACCTTGCCGCCTGGTTGTTTAAAATATCAAAAAATAAATCTATTAGCTTTCTTCGAAAGCATAATCCGGCAAAAGCACAAACATCTCAAGATATTTATAATGAGACCGTACAACTACGGGTAAGTCACAATCAAGCTGAGCAAAATACCCCTGATAAAAATTTGGAGAACAAAGAAGCCCGACAAGTTCTTTTCCATGCAATTGATGGTTTACCTGAAAAACAAAAAAGAGTTCTCCTCTTACATAAATTTGAAAATTATTCCCAAAAGGAAATTTGCGACACCCTTAACTTAAGTCAATCTTCCGTAGAATCTTTAATATATCGCGCAAAAAGCAATTTAAGAAAGTCGCTGTGTTCTTATTTTAAAAATCATTTAATTTAATTCGAGATGAACAAAAAACAACGTATTATTAATTGGTTAAATATTTTTCTCCTAGTCATAAATATTACCGCCTTCGTTACAGTTCTGATAATGAATGATAAAAGTGATACTACAAAGACTATATCTAATAATTATTTTAAATCGGATAGCTTTTTAAAAGATAAGCTACAGCTGAGTGATGAACAATTCATCGAAATACAAAATTTAGATAAAAAAGTTTTTAAATCTTATCAAATCTTATTAGATGCACAATGCGAAGACAATTTCTGTCTTTTAAATGAACTCTCAAAAGACATGCCTGATCAACACAAAATGGATTCCATTGCTAAGAAAATAGGGAAATATCATACTAATTTAAAAAGAGTAACAATAAAGCATTTTATGGATCTTAGGAGGGTTTGTACAGATGACCAATCTGATTTACTTGATCAATTGATTCAAGACATGATGGAGCTGGACGATCAGTGCAAATATTGCAATAAAGAAACCTGTTCCCGCAGAGAATCTCTTGTTAATAAAAAATAAAATATTTTCTGCGCCAGAAATTTTTATTAAAAACGTCTCTATATTAATGAGTATAAAATCAACATATCTAAAACCATTGTATAATCTACGCAAATATAAATTCGGAATTAAAAAACAGAGCTTATTAAGTTCTGTTGAAATTAATCAACTTGTTAAAGAGGCAATGAGTATTCTGGATGAAGAAATTCCTATTTCAGAGGATTTAACAGAAAGAATACTGGCCAAGAAACCAGTTATCCCACCAAGCAAAGTTTTTAGAATAAACTTTTCTGATTACGCTCAGATTGCTGCTGTTTTGGCCATCGGTGTAGTATTAGGAGTCGTATTAGGCAAAAATGCCGATACCAATATCTTGTTATCAAAAGATAGCAAAAAGAAAAAAATATTAATAGAGTACAGAAACAGTCATTATCTAACTGTAGATCGAACTTTTTTCCTTAAATAATGTTTCAAAATTGTATCAAATAACTAAAAGACAATGAAATTTAAATTATCTAAATCAAACTGGCCAAGATTGGCAATGCAATGGGGAGTAATTATTTTTGTGGCTATTCTTGCCATAATACCAATATTTAAAACATTTACACCCGATTTTGAGGCCTACTGCCCTGTTGGTGGAATACAGGCGTTTGGAAGTTATTTAATAAACAATTCGCTTACTTGCTCAATGACAAGTACTCAAATTGTAATGGGCTTAGCAACTATGCTTGCCGTTTTTCTTTTTAGTAAGCTTTTTTGTTCATTTATTTGCCCCATTGGAACCATAAGTGAATGGTTAGGTAAACTTGGAGATAAATTAAAAATCAGAATCACCATTAAAGGTATTTTAGATAAAGTTTTGCGCTCTTTGAAATATATACTTTTATATATAACCTTCTATTATACATTCGATTCAAGTGAATTATTTTGCAAAAAATTCGACCCATATTATGCTATTACTACGGGTTTTAGTACCGATGTTGTTGTTCTTTGGGCCTCTATTGCTATATTCCTGGTAATCTTAGGATCTGTATTTATTCGCTTATTTTGGTGCAAATATCTTTGTCCTTTTGGAGCCCTTTCCAATATATTCAAATTTACCGGTTTTTTTGCGGTTTTGATGTTAGCATATATTCTTCTACTAAAAATGGGTGTTGAATTGTCGTATGTATGGCCTTTGGCAGCAGCCTCAATCGGAGGTTATATTATGGAACTAACTGGTTTCAAAACTCGATTCTTTCCAATCGCTAAGATTACACGAAATGTAAACACTTGTACTAATTGCCAGATTTGCACAAATAAATGTCCTCAAGGAATTGATGTCGCAAATATGCTGGTTGTTCGCGATGTAGATTGTAATTTGTGTTCTGATTGCGTAGTTGCCTGTCCTGTTAAAAACACATTGCAGATTAATAAAAGCAATAAACTTAAGTGGTTAGCTCCTATTGCAACCATTGCATTAATAGTTATAGGACTATATGTTAGTACATTTTTCGAAGTTCCTACCATTGATCAAAAGTGGTATTCTCCTACAGAAATGGCAAAAGCGAAAGTATTTACGAGATCTGGATTAAAAAACATTAAATGTTTTGGAAGTAGCACTGCTTTTGCCAATCAAATGAGGAAAATAAAAGGTGTAATGGGTGTCGCTACATTCGTGGGAAGTAATACCGTAAATATTTCCTATGATCCCAATCAAATAGATGAACTCAAACTGGAAGCCGCCCTTTTTGTTCCATTAAAAACTCCTCTTCGTCCTTTAGCCAAAAATTTAAATCAACTGAATGTTGTAAGTATTCAATTAGATAAATTTTTCGATGCTTATGATTTTAACTACTTAGCCATGCATTTGAAACAGGAAACTGATGCCGTTGGACTCGTCACAGAATATGGTTGTCCGGTTATTACGCATATTTACTTCCCTGAAAATGTTACTATAAAAGAATCTGAATTAACCCAAATTTTAGAAGCAAAGACCTTAACTTATCCTTATCAAGGATCTACAAAAACAGTAGATTTAAATTACGAAGTGATAGGAAAATACACTTATAAAAATATTCTTAAAGGAGAGTACATTCAATTACTTTTTAAATCTTATAGTCAATCATTTAATAATAAAAAAGATTATTCTGAAGAGCTTATGAAAAGCTATCATCTTCCGTTAGGAAAAAATGCTTCACTAAGCAAAAAACTACCCTATTTGGTTTCACATATATCCAATAATAATGGAATAGTTGAACTGAAAACGATATTAGACAGTAATTATAAACCTACATTAGAAATAAATTATATCGATACTATGGTTTCTCCTTCAGAAATTTACAATCTTTTAATTAACGATACACTTATTGTATCATATAAAACTGGAAAAACCGGAAAAGTATTAAATATGTTCGATTTCAAAAAGAAAGAAACAGACATTCCTGAAAACAAATAAAAGGAAGGATTTGTAAATGTATAAAAGATGCAAATAATTAAAGATTAGAATTCATATATTGTTAATCAAAATAGAACCTATGAAAAATTTTACTCTTTCTGTATTAATGGTCATCATTTCAACAACATTGATGGCTCAAACAACCTTTAACTGGGTGGCGGAATCCATTAGTCCGGACAATAATCTTCAGGAAATGCATCTTTACGATGATAATACTGCTGTAATTACAGGACTTAGCGGCACTTTTTCAAAATACAATCCAACTGATAAAAGCTGGAGCCCTGTTAAAATTGTAACTCCAACATACGATTTTATTAGCCTAAAAATTAAAAACGGCGCAGGTCTGTTAAGCTCTCGTAGAGCCAAGATGATTGATAATCCATCAGGAGGTAATGCTGATATTTATGCAAATGGATACTTCCTTAAAACTACTGACAATGGAGCAACTTGGACTCATTTTGACTTAAGCGCACTAGCTAATATTGAGTATGATACAGTTAACCCCATTGGACTTGGTAGTCTTGCAATGGATATTTATGCCACTGAATATATCGACGAAAACAATATCCTGCTCTTTAGTGGTTGGTACGATTATCGTACAGAATCAAAAGTAACCAGAGGAGCTATTTTTGCCACTACTGATGGAGGTGTAAGCTGGGCGAATCTTACAGGTGATATTGGGAATACTTTTATCACTTCTTTGTGCAATAATGGGACTTATAATCTATTAGGTGGAAATAATTTCATTCAAAAGCATGTAACCGGAACTACTACAACTGTTGATTTATATGATGCTTTTACTGCTGTTGCAGGAACAGATAACTTTTATGTAAATGACATCACAGTTGTTGATGAAAATACATTTTATGTCATAACAACTTCTGACGGTATCTTAAAAACAGAAGACGCCGGTGCTACTTTTACACTTGTTGCTAATGGAGCTCCTGCAGGTACTAGTGATTTTTATGTGCATAATAGCAATGTTATGATTGCCTTAGGAGGTTCATCAAAATCCTACGTTACAATCGATGGGGGCCAAAGCTGGGCCAAAAGTTATCCGGAAGTTAGTATTTGGGAAATTGGTGGAGTATTCAATGGCTACTTATATGCTTTGGCAAAATCATCCGTTTTTAAAATGTCTGTTGCTGATTTAGAAAATGGGCTTTCTAATTGGACTCCTGTTTTGATAAGTGACGGTAATAACCTTCAACAAATGCAAATAATAGATGACCAGAATGCAATTATTGTTGGCTATGGTGGAACTTTAGTAAAATCAACAGATGGAGGTTCAACATGGAACGATGTTGATTTTCCTGATCCCGATCTTCCAATTGCGGAAGAAATCGACTTTAGTACATTGGGTGTTTCGGGCGATATTTCAATTGCGGCTGCCCGCCGTATTAAACTCATTGATTATCCTACAGGTTCACTCTCGGATTTAGGCGTGGATGGTGTATTATTTACTTCAGACGATAATTGGGAAACATGGAGCGTATTAGATATTGAAAAAGTCGGAGAACTTGCAAGTGCAGATGGCAGCTTAAATCCAACATTGGATGCATGTTATAACGTAGATCCTTATCGTATTGCTATCACCAACAGCTCCACCTTTTATGTATGGATAAACTGGTATGAGACCATTAGCGATACCGAAAAATTAACTCATGCAAGAATTTTCAAAAGCACCGACAGTGGAAGTACCTGGGCATCGATAAGCGATGATTTTGGAACCTCATACGTTTATGAAATGGGTTTTCTTAATAATGATTATGGTATAATTACCGGTAATAAAATCCTTCTTAAAACTACCAACGGTGGCACTTCATTTACAGATTTATACCCAATTATTATTGTAGGTACAGACGAGAGTCTCATTATTAAAGGCGTAAGATTTGTAGACGAAAACGAATTTTATATTACTACTTCTTCCGATGGCATTTTTAAGACCCACGATGGCGGCATTACTTTTACAAAATTTGATGGTGTTGCAGGTTCTAACGATTTTATCAAACTAAACAGTACCACTTTTATGGCTTTGGGTTCTTCTACAAAATCGTTCTACTCAAATACTAGTGGAACAAGCTGGGAAAATTGTTCTCCAGGTACAAGTATCTGGTCAATTGGTCCGATTATGAATGACTCTCTCTATGCGCTTGCCAAAGGGAACGTATTTAAAATTGCCATGAATGAAATTGCTGAAGACTATGGCGTTGGATTTGAAGAATTATCAAATGATAATGTTATCGTTGTAAAATATCTAAGTCAAGCTATTGAACTAGTTTCTTCACAAAGCCGAATTAAACAATGTTTATTGTATAGCATTGCAGGCGATTTGGTTGGGACTTATTCTTCAGATTCATATTCCTGCAAAATAAATACAGCTTCTTTACCTGCTGGTATTTATATTGCGGCCACACTAGTTGCTGATGGAAAAAGACAAATAAATAAACTTCTCATCAAATAATTTAATTAATTGAAAATTAGGGTGTTTGCTAAATACAAACTCCCTAATTTTTCGCTCAAAGTAAGTATTTAATGTATTAATTTTTGTTGAACTTCAAAATTATAGATATGCTTAAAAAGCTGTTTCATTTGTTTCTTTTCTCCATTATTTTGTTTCCAATGATTGGAGCTACACAAGAAACTATCAAAATAGAAGGAAGCGTAACAGATTTCAAAACTAAGGAACCTATATTATTTTGTGTGGTTCATATTAAAGAAATTGAAGAGTGGACAACTACGGATGCCGAAGGAAAATATATTTTCGAGCATATTGCTCCAGGAACTTATACTATTGAAGCCCGTTGTCTCGGTTACGAATTGTATTCAAAAGCAATTAATCTCCAGGAATATACAAATAAACCACTGACTCTACTTCTGATTCCTACTACTTTCGATATGAAAGAAGTATGTGTTGTTGCAAAAAAAGGTACCGGTATGACTACCACTAGTAGCATTAGCAGTGCAGCAATCGAATATGTACAACCTACCACACTGAGTGATATAATGCAATTGCTTCCAGGAAGCACACTACAAAATCCCAATTTGTCAAACCCGCAAAAACTTTCCTTACGAGAAATTGGCAGCGACGATAATAGCGCCATGGGAACAGCTATTATTATCGATGGTTCTCCGATAACAAACGATGGAAATTTGCAAGGAATGAGCACAGCTACCGGCGAAACCGGTGAGGCAACAACAGTGGCAGGTTCAGGCATCGATTTACGTAAAATACCTACGGAAAACATTGAATCAGTGGAAGTTATAAAAGGCATTCCATCGGTTATTTATGGCGACCTTACTTCGGGTGCAGTTGTTATTAAAACCAAAGCTGGGAAAACACCTCTAAATATCAAATTAAAAACCGATCCTTCAATCAAACATTTTGCTATTGATAAAGGCTTTTTTTTACCAAAAAGCAACAGCGCCATCAACTACAATTTAGAATATCTGCAATCCTACAGGGATGTACGAAGCAAATATGAAGGATATAGAAGAATTACAGGCAACCTATCCTGGTCCAAAACATTTTTTAAAGACACAACACCTCTGTCTTTTAATGCCAAATTCAGTTATTACGGAACTGTCGACAACAAAAAAACCGATCCGGATGCATTTGTAGCCGATGAGGAATACAAAAGCAGCGAAAACGGAGGCAGACTAAATCTTAATGGGCGTTGGCTTTTAAATAAAAAGCTAATCTCTAACTTGACCTATTCTTTTTCCTATCAAAATTCTCATCAGGAAAATTACCAAAAAAGATACCGTAGTTCAAGCGATCTTGAAGCACTCTCTTTGGCTACAACAGAAGGAGAAAACATAGGGATGTATCTTCCTACTGAACAACTTACTGAGCTTACTATTGATGGAAACCCAATCAATATATTTGGTCAAATTACAGCCAAGAAGGTTAAAACCTTTAAGAACAAAGCAATAAATACTATTTTGTTTGGCTTCGATTATAAATACACTGCCAACAAAGGAGACGGTCAAATATATGATTTCACAAATCCTCCGTACGTTACAGGTAAAACTGCCAGGCCACGTTCGTTTAAAGATATTCCAGCCATTAAAAATGTATCAATATATCTCGAAGATAAATTGTGCATTCCTTTTGGAAGCACACGATTGAATATTCAGGCAGGTGCACGATTAAATAATTTTCAAGCAAAGAGTATATTCAAATCCGATCTTGGCATTTATTTTGAACCTCGTTTCAATATAAGTTATAACATCCTTAACAAAAAAAATAACACCATTTTCAAGCATTTAAGCATCAATGCAGGAATTGGAAAAACATTTAAGGCACCTTCCTTAATTTATCTTTATCCTGATAATGCTTATGTCGATTTAAAAGTTTTGGATTATTACACAGGCGATCCCGAAACAACGACTGTTGTTTTTTACTCCAGAATTTTCGATACATCCAATCAGAATCTCCTGCCA
Source organism: uncultured Draconibacterium sp. (assembly GCA_964412145.1). Classification (GTDB taxonomy): domain Bacteria; phylum Bacteroidota; class Bacteroidia; order Bacteroidales; family UBA12170; genus UBA12170. The sequence goes on along the minus strand of CAYPOW010000054.1, from coordinate 6,514 downwards.
GCAGAAAATCTCAAAAAAGAAATTGGTATTGATTTTTCTGTTGGAACAGTAAGGGCTTCAATTACTGGCTTTAAAGAAAACCTGACCAACGGTTTCGGCTTTGCTCGTAAGTACGAATCGGTAAACTACTACACATACAATGCCGATGAAATACCAAATGGCACTGTTCCAGACCTTACAAGTCTAACAAAAAACTACAGAGACTATTTTATTAGCTATTTAGTTCCAGACAATTATATTCGTTCAGAGAAAACAGGCGTAGAGTTTGATTTTCAGCTTGGAAAAATAAAAGCACTACGTAGCAGCTTCACACTCGATGGAGCTTGGTTCAAGACAACACGTGTTTACAGCACTAATCTGATATATGATTTACCAAGCAGCGCAAGCAGCACACAATATGAATATTTAGGCGTTTATGATGCAGGTGAAAGCAAAATAAGTGAACGACTTAATACTAATTTAAGAATGATCACTCACATTCCTGAACTAAGACTAATTGTTTCAACAACACTTCAAATGATCTGGTTCAATAAATATTATTATCCATTCTACGATGAAGTTCCTTTATATCTGGTGAATAAAGATGGAGATAAAATAATTTTTACTGAAGAGATGCGCACCAATCCACAATATGTGCGTTATGTAAATGATAAATTAGATTCTTATTGGGCACAAGAAGTGATGTCTCCACTATTTTTAGCCAATCTTAGAATATCCAAAGAGATATCTGATAATATCCGATTGAGTTTGTTTGTAAACAATTTTACAAATTATCGACCTCTATATCAGTATACCAGATCTCTATCCTATTTAAGAAGAAATCCTTCTATTTATTTTGGTGCAGAACTTAAAATTAAAATTTAATTCATGATGAAAAAAATAATATATTTAATTTCGATTGTATTGCTGGTTTCATCCTGTATGAAAAAACCTGATTACAACAGCTATATTATTGAATTAACAGTTCCTCTAAGTGAGGAGATTACACCCGAAACAGTTAATAATGCCAAAGTAACTTTAATAAATTTACAAAAAGGCTATACCATCGAAGCTTTAATGGATTCTACCGGTGTAATTTTATTTACATCTATTGAGCCTGGCTTTTATAGTGCAACTTTAAGTCATTCTTTTCCTACTGGAGCTTTTACAACAAGTAATTTAAACGGTATGGTTCAGATGGAAGTCTTTTCATCAATAAGTGAAACACTTCCAGTTGTATTAAGTACTTCAAATGCGCTGGTTATTAAAGAATATTATTACAGTGGGTCTCTCACTCCTGCTAGTAAATCATATTATTCTGATCAGTATGTCGAAATTTATAACAATTCCGATATGGTTGTTTTTGCTGATGGAGTTTCAATAATTGAACATGAGTCTTATGGAATAGGAACCAATTATTGGACATTTATGCCAGATAGCATTGTAGCCAGAATGATATGGACAATACCAGGAAGCGGAAACGATTACCCGATTAATCCAGGTCACAGTATCGTATTAGCCAAAGACGCTTTCGATCACAAAGATGATCCCAATGGAAATCCAGATTGCCCCGTAAACTTAGGCAATGCCGATTTCGAATTCTGGGTAGATTATAAGGGTTACGATATCGATTTCAACTCTACAAATATGATAGAGGATCTATTTACCTTCAGAGGAAGTGATATAGCGTTTCACGTAAGAGGAGGAAGTGCAATTGCTTTAGTTAATATTGCAATAGACCCGGTTGAACGACGTAATTATATCGATAATAATTTAGTTCGAAAATCATCATATTCTACCAGATGGTATGGACGGATTGCCAATACAATGGTTATTGATGCGGTTGAAGTTGTCTTTGACGAAGCACATGCGGAATACAAACGTATGCCTCTTGTTTTGGATGCCGGTTATACCTATGTTCCAGCTGGATCAAAATCCGGAAAATGCTTGCGTCGTAAAATTGAAACAATCATTAACGGCAGAACTGTTTATCAGGATACTAATAATTCAACTGAAGATTTTTTAAAAGATAGTGACCCAAAACCTTGGATTTATGAATAAAAGGAACTTTTTATCAATCGTATTCATCTTAAATATGGGATTGACTCTAATGGCGAGTTCTGACACTTTACAAAGAACATCTTTGCATTCGTTTGAACTAATTAGTTTACAAAACCCTTGGTTAATTTCAAGCAATCCCGCCGCACTAAGTCAAATGAATCTGTCTTTAGTCGGAATAATGAATGCTCGTTATGGCAACGAAGATGGCAGCTTTAAGCGCGTACAACAAGGTGATAAATTGAATACATATCAATTTACAACTTTTTCATATTCCCAAATTAAAGACATTAGCCTATATGGCGGTTTTAACTACGAAAAAAGCTTTGAAAAGGGTCTCGATTATTCAAATGTAAATGATCCTTTTCGCTTAACACCTTATCAGGTTATCGACACCATTGGAAATGACACTTACGACCGCGAGTTTTTTAGCGCTGGTGGAGGTTTGTCAAAACCCTTTGGAGATCGATTAACATTAGGATTATCAGGTGATTTTAAGGTGGGATTGGCTTCGCAAAACAAAGATCCACGCCCTCGAAATAAAGTTTTTTATATGACCTTGTCGCCCGGAATGATCTATAATTTAGGTAAATTTAAATTGGGACTCAATTTCTTATATAAATATTACAATGAAGAAATTGAAATTTCAATAGTCAGGTCCAATACAACAGCCGCCTTTTTTACAGCTCACGGATTGGGCATGGCTACCTATCACGAAGCTGGATCTTTCAACAGATTATACAAAAGAAACAGCAAAGGATTTGATATTCAGCTAGCTTATGAAAATTCAAAAATCAGATCCGTCAACGGAAGCCGCCTCCTCTATCACGAGGAAACTGCAGGCGACGGAAGAAAGGCGTCTAACGCTTCCTGGGCCTACCTTAAAAAAGATTCCAGACTCAATGCAATTCAATTTGACCTGTATAATCAAACAAGCTTTCTCCATACTGACAATATTCAATCTTTTGGCTATTCGCTAAATATAAATACTGTACTTGGAACAGAAATAATTCAACGTTTGGAACAGGTAAATGACCTGGAATTAGACGACTGGATTACCTATGACGAAGAAGAAAAATACGGAGCTGAAGATGTTAAGCTAAATGTTTACTATCAGTTTTATAAATTAAAAAATAACAAACAAAAAAACTTCAACCTTAATTTGCACGCTGATTATCATAGTTTTATAGAAAATTATTTCGTCCCTAATCAGGAAGAATACTATAAAAATCTTGCTTTTGGCGTTTCTTTCGACAAGAATTTTTATCATCACAAGAAATCCTTATCACTTGGATTAAAGCTTAAATATAAAATGAATCTTGAAGGAGCTCAGAATTTTAGCGATTTCACATATATCGCAGAAAGAATCTTTGTTCCCGATTTTGAATTTCTCTCATGCAATTACATAGCTCCAGGGCTTAACGTTGCATACGAGATACCACTAAGAAAAATATTTGATCAACTTTTTATAAATTCAACCGTTGATTTATATTTTGGGAATAACGGCCAATCCCGAACTATTTTCAACATAAGTACAGGTGTAACTTTTTAAAAAATAATTTATGAGTAATGTAATAGAATGTAACAATCTCACCCATTACTATGGGAAGAAGCTTGTCTACGAAAACCTGAATATACACGTTAAAGAAGGGAGTATATTAGGTTTGCTGGGAAAGAATGGTGCGGGGAAAACAACCACAATCAATATTCTTAATGGATTTTTGCAACCACGAAGTGGTGAATGTTTGATTTTTGGAGAAAATACCCAAAAACTTACTCCTAAAACCAAAGGCCGTATTGGATTCCTGATTGAAGGACATATTCAATATTCATTTATGAATATCCATCAAATAGAAAAATTTTATTCAGGATTTTATCCAGGTTGGAATAATAAGCCCTATTGGGATTTAATGTCAAAACTTAAAGTTGGTGCTAATCAAAAAATATCAAGCATGTCTTGCGGACAAAGATCGCAAGTAGCTTTGGGACTAATTTTAGCACAAGATCCTGACTTATTAATTCTGGATGACTTTTCTATGGGTTTAGATCCAGGATATCGACGCCTGTTTATAGACTATTTGCGCGCCTATGCAAAAGCGGAGAATAAAACTATTTTTACAACTTCTCATATCATTTCCGATATGGAAAGACTAATTGACGATGTGTTAATTATGGACTACAATCGTGTATTGACTCAATGCCCTGTGGGAGATTTTATGCGCGATTTTAAACAATTTAATTTCGATCTTCTTAACGATAAAGTTGACCTTTCGAAAGAGAAATTTGTTGCCAATTTCGAAAAAGTCAAAAACAAGGTGGAGCTTTATACTTATGAATCGGAAGAGTTTGTTAAAAAATACTTGAATGAGAAAGGAATTGAAACTCGTAACTTCCAACAAGTAACAATGAGTCTGGAGGATGCGTTTATTGGACTAACTGGAAAATATTAAAATTATGTGGAAATCAATGATATACAAAGAATGGCTAAAAATCAGATGGTTTTTGGCTGGGTCGATATTGGTAGGTCTTTTAGCTGTCGCCTATATTTTTATGAACGCACAAAGAGCAATAACATTTCAAGGAGCCAATAATTTATGGTATCTTATCTTGTTCCAAAACTATCAGTTTTATTCAATGCTCAAATATATTCCACTTCTAATTGGAGCAGGAATTGGTGTTGCCCAATATTTTCCGGAAACCGTTAATAAACGAATTAAATTAACTTTTCACTTACCTCTTTTGGAAAATAACGCCATGCTTATGATGTTAGGTGCAGGGTTGGTAAGTCTGCTTATTTCTTTTATCCTTATTATTATAGCTTTTTGGGGATTAAGTATAACCTTTTTTGGTGATGAAATGACAAGCGCTGCCATTACTACCATTTTTCCTTGGTTTTTAGCCGGCCTAGCGGCTTATTTTCTGGTAGCATTAATTGTGATGGAACCTCTTTGGAAATATCGCATTTTTTATGCCTTAATAGCTTTGATTTTTGTGCCCCTATATCTCAATTATGGGATGGCCGGCGCTTATGCACCAATCAATCTAAAACTAGCTTTACTTACAATATTAATTAGTGTTTCAATGCTGTTTTCAGCGTATCGATTCAGGAAAGGAGAAATGTAGAAAATGAAGAATATTAGCAGATATAGTTTAATTTTAATTGCCATTTTATCACTAATGGTAATATTACCGTGGTTATTCTGGCTCACTTTTGAAAAACCAATTAGGGCACCCTTTGTAATGTACAGCTGTGTTGATGATTGCTTTATGATAAAAGGCACAGAAAACGGAGTGCATTATAGCATTAATGAAGATGGAAAAGAATATACTCGTGATGAATTTGAACAAAAATTACCCTTATTAAACATTCGTCAATTGATTATGTCAAATACCATGCCCGACACCATTAAGGGTTTTGCTATGGATCCACATGTAATAAGTATAGCCCGAAGTTTTTATCGCTATAAGCCCGAAGCAATGAAAGCGCCAAAACCTGGTCTATACCCTCTTTTCGAATCTGAATCGGGTAGGGCTAAGTTAGAAATGCCACTCGATTTTTTCAGAATTACTTCTCGGATGGAATTTTTGGATGCCGACGAAAATACAATAAACGAAGAAAAAACAGCTTTATTTACAGGAGCACTTCAACACTTTGGATTTGATTTTCCTGCTAAAATGATTGAAGGAATTCCTACAACTCGTAAATCTTGCGACGAAGGCTATTTTGCAGTGGATAATTCAGATCAAATTTTCCATATCAAAATGGAAGAAGGAAGACCCTATGTTCAAAAAGTTGAAAATCCCGATGGACTGCTTTTCAAATATATCGCGTGTGTTGATTTTAGAAATAAGTTGTTTTACAGCTATTTGATTGGACAAGACAATAGTATTTATATACTTACACAAGACGATTATAAATTGGTTAAACTTCCGGTTGATGGTTTTAATGCTGATAATGAGGAACTACGTATTTATGGTGATTTATTCAATTACAATGTAATTATGTTGGGAAAATATCATGTAAAAGTAGTTGTACTCAATGATAAACTTGAGAAAGTGGATGAATATCTAAAAACCTGGGAAAATCGTTCAGTGCGCCCCGAAGGAGTTGCATTCAGTTTCTTGTTTCCGGCTCAGTTAAATTTAACAGACAAGTACAGCAGTTTTATCGACTTTTATTTTCACTTCACTAAAGGTTTTTATTGGTTGATTCTTAATGTATTTTTAATCCTTGCTCATCTTCTCATCATTATAAAGAGAAAGGAAAAACCTACATACCATCTAATTGATTTTGGAATAATACTCATCACTGGCCTTTTCGGATTCATAGCTGTGAATATATTCCCAAACAAAAAATATTAGTAGTACTATTAACAACAACCCCAAACTTTGCAAGCCCTTTAAGAATTTCTTTTAGGGCTTGTTTTATTTTGTTTAAATGGGATTACAATGCTTCAAGTAATACCAATTATAATTC
>CAYPOW010000053.1:0-15683 GCA_964412145.1 uncultured Draconibacterium sp. | reverse complement strand
TTAGACAAGCCTTTGACAAAAAATCATTTTAATGAAATTTTGGAAGGATTAGAATTAGAAGATGGCCAGATAAAACCAGATGCTATTGCTTATGTTGAAAATACAGATAGCCGCAAAGAAATTGGCATCGAAATACATTCTGGTCGCAATCGAATTGTGCGTAGAATTTTTGAACATTTTGAATACAAAGTGGTTAAACTCGATCGTGTTAAATTAGGTGGTCTGACTAAAAAAGACCTGTCACGTGGGAAATGGCGCTATTTACTGCCTGCAGAAATCAATATGCTTAAAATGCTTTCTTAGTTAAAACTTCACATTTAACACATAGAATTCTTAAAAAAGTCTTAGAGATTTACTAAAATCACTTAACAAAATTTAACGGGGCTTTTTTCTGGAAGTCAGTTTAGGAGTATATCTTTGCGCATAAATTTTAAAACTATGATGCAAACAGATATTCGTGAACTGAATGAACGGATTCGACTAGAGAGTTCGTTTATAGAGATGCTAACTAAAGAAATGGATAAGGTTATTGTTGGGCAAAAACATATGACCGAAAGCTTGTTAATTGGACTTTTATCAAATGGGCATATTTTGCTGGAAGGCGTCCCGGGATTAGCTAAAACGCTAGCTATCACCACATTATCTAAAGCAATTGATTCCAAATTTAACCGCATTCAGTTTACTCCAGATTTATTACCAGCCGATTTGGTTGGAACAATGATTTATTCTCAAAAGAAGGAAGAGTTTCAAATTAAAAAAGGACCTGTTTTTGCAAATTTTGTTTTGGCTGATGAGATTAACCGTTCGCCTGCAAAAGTTCAAAGTGCACTTTTGGAGTCGATGCAGGAGCGCCAGGTCACAATTGGTGAAGAAACTTTTAAATTGCCCGATCCATTTCTAGTAATGGCCACTCAGAATCCAATTGAGCAAGAGGGAACTTATCCATTACCTGAAGCACAGGTGGATCGTTTTATGTTAAAAGTTGTTATCACCTACCCGAATCAAGAGGAAGAAATAAAAATCTTGCGTCAGAATATTACCAATGTTTTTGAAACTGTTGATGCAGTTGTCAAGCCTGAAGATATTATTCGTGCCCGCGAAGTTGTTCGCGAAGTATATATGGATGAAAAGATTGAAAAGTATATTACCGATATTGTTTTTGCTTCTCGTTATCCTGAAAAATACAATCTAAAAAAACTGGAAGGATTTATTGCCTTTGGTGGTTCGCCTCGTGCAAGTATCAGCTTAGCACTTGCTGCAAAAGCCTATGCTTTTATCAAGCGAAGAGGTTATGTAATTCCTGAAGATATTCGGGCAGTCGCTCACGATGTGTTACGTCACAGAATTGGTTTAACCTATGAGGCAGAAGCAGAAAATATTACTTCTGTGGATATTATTAACGATATTCTAAATACTGTTGAGGTTCCATAAGCCGTAAGACAAATCGAAAAAAAATGTTTTTCGTGCTTAGATTAAAAATCACGGTCATTAACTAACAATATTGTGACAGCAAAAGAGATATTCAAAAAAGTAAGGAAGATTGAGATAAAAACACGGGGATTGTCGCGACAGGTTTTTTCAGGACAATATCACTCCGTTTTTAAAGGAAGAGGTATGGCTTTTAGCGAAGTGCGCGAATATCAATACGGTGATGATGTTCGAGCAATCGACTGGAATGTAACGGCCCGATTCAATAAACCCTATATCAAAATATTTGAGGAAGAGCGTGAACTTACCGTTATGCTTTTGATTGATATCAGTGGATCGAATAATTTTGGAACCAACACCAGTTTTAAACTCGATGTTATAACAGAAATTGCTGCTGTTTTGGCATTTTCGGCCATTCAAAATAACGATAAAGTGGGTGTTATCTTTTTCAGCGATAAGATTGAAAAATTTATTCCGCCTAAAAAAGGAAGCTCACATATATTACGAATTATCAGAGAGTTAGTGGATTTTAAAGCCGATAATAAAGGCACCAATATTGCCGAAGCTTTAAAATATTTAACCAATGCTATTAAAAAGCGCTGTACTGCATTTTTGATTTCCGATTTTATGTGTGATAATTATACCGATGCATTGAAAATTGCCAGTAATAAACACGATCTTATTGCCATTCGCGTAAGCGATGAAAGAGAAGCAAATCTTCCGAATGTGGGAATGGTTCAACTAAAAGATGCCGAAACAGGTGACATAATCTGGGTAGATACTTCCAGCAAAGAAGTTCGCAATCATTTTGCCAAAAATGCAAATTATTTTGCCAATAAGGTACAGGATATTGTAAAGAAAAGCGGTGTGGATATGGCTGAAATTACAACGGGTGAAGATTATGTTATTCCGCTTATGAAAATGTTTAAAAAGAGGGAGGGGCGACTATGATCAAACGTCTATCTGCACTCGTATTACTTGGCTTTTTTAGCCTGACGATTTTAGCACAAGAGGTAAATGTGAGCATCGATACCAATGCTATTTTAATTGGGGAACAAGTTAAAGTAAATGTCGACTATCAGTTTCCTTCCGACAAACAAGGCTATTTCCCTTTTTTACCTGATTCACTTAGTTCAAATCTGGAAATAGTGGAGCGAACAAAAATTGATACCTCATTTGATAAAGGAATCACACGCTATTATCAGGAATTAAAAGTGACCGCTTTTGACAGTGGTTATTTTGTACTTCCAGCTTTTTCATTCGGATATAAAAGCGAGTTAGATTCTGCAATACAAATCATTGTTTCTGATCCGCATTTAATCAATGTTTTTACGGTTGATGCAGATACTACGCAGCCTATAAAGCCTATAGCAGGACCTCTTTCCGAACCCTATACTTTTATGGAAATCCTTCCCTGGATTTTATTTGTTCTGGCTTTAGTTTCTTTGATTTTTGCCGCTTTTTATTTTTATCGAAAAAAACAAAAAAAGCCACTTTTTAAATTGAAGATAGAGCCTAAAATACCTCCCCACGAAAAAGCACTCGATAATTTGGCTCTATTGCGTTTGAAAAAAATATGGCAGGCAGGAAAAGTTAAAGTCTATTATTCAGAGTTGACTGATATTCTTAGGCTTTACATCGAAGAACGATTTGATATTCAGGCGATTGAAATGACTACCCACGAAATTTTAGATGGTTTAGCTAAGAATTCTATTAATGATGAAGTAATGCGTAAATTATCAGATAGTTTAGAATTAGCTGATTTGGTAAAATTCGCAAAAGCAAAGCCCTCACCTTTAGAGAATGATACTTGCTTAAATCACGGGGTCGATTTTGTAAATGAGACCAAATCGATTGTGAATGAACAAAAAGAAGAGGAGGTAAAAGATGTGGAATAATATCGATTTTGTGCAGCCTCAATTTTTTTATTTGTTGCTTCTGATTCCGGTTTTGGTTTTGTGGTATTGGTTTAAGCACAAACAAAATTATGCTCAGCTCAATTATTCCGGCCTGAGCCGATTTAAAGGTGTTCCCAAAACCATTCGGCAACGGCTAATTCACACCCCTTTTATCCTGAAAATGATTATTCTTGCTTTGCTGATTATCGCTTTAGCAAGACCGCAAAGTACAGCTAAACAGCAAAATGTATCGGTAAAAGGAATTGATATTGTGATGGCTCTCGACGTATCGGGAAGTATGCTCGCACAAGATTTAAAACCCGATCGTTTGGAAGCCTCTAAAAAAGTTGCCTCAAACTTTATAGATGGAAGGCCGAACGACCGAATAGGTTTAGTCATTTTTTCCGGTGAAGCTTTTACTCAATGCCCTTTAACGACCGATCATCAGGTTTTAAACACTTTGTTTAAAGATGTAAAAAGCGGAATGATAGAAGATGGAACTGCTATTGGCGATGGTCTTGCTACTGCCGTAGCTCGATTAAAAGATAGTCAGGCCATCAGTAAAGTCATTATTTTACTTACCGATGGTATCAGCAATATGGGCTCGCTCGATGCTTCTTCAGCAGCTGAGATTGCAAAGATGTTTGGAATTAGGGTTTATACAATTGGTGTGGGAACAATTGGAACAGCACCCTATCCTGTTCAAACTCCTTTTGGTATTGAATTGCGGCCAATGGAAGTAAAAATTGATGAACCTTTACTTCAGCAAATTGCTGCCACAACAGATGGAAAATATTTTAGAGCTACCAGCAATAAAAAGCTGCAAGAGATTTATGCTCAGATAGATGAACTTGAAAAATCAAAAATTGATGTAACCGTATTTAGTCAGAAAACAGAAGAGTTTAAGCCCTATGCTTTGTGGGCTTTGTTCTTTTTTATTCTATTAATGCTATTTAAATATGTTTATTTAAAAACCATTCCTTAAAGCGTATACTATGGAAATGTTTCGATTTGAAGAAATAAATTATTTATATGCGTGGATATTGATCCCTGTCTTTTTCCTATTCTTTTGGGTGATGATTTTGAGGAGAAAACGAAACATCAGGCAGTTGGGTGATGTGAAGCTCGTAAATGACTTAATGCCAGCGCGATCAGCTTTTAAGCTTTGGTTAAAATTTCTACTACTTGCAGGCGCTTATTTCTTTTTGATAATTGGATTGGCTAACCCTCAAATTGGCTCCAAATTAGAAGAAGTAGAGCGCAAAGGTGTTGATTTAGTGATTGCTTTGGATGTTTCTAATTCCATGTTGGCCGAAGATATCAAACCCAATCGTTTGGAAAGAGCAAAGCGCGCCATATCTCAATTGATCGATAAATTGGAAGGCGACCGAATTGGTATCGTTGTGTTTGCGGGCAAAGCCTATATGCAATTGCCTATTACTTCTGATTACAGTGCTGCCAAATTATTTTTATCAAATATTGATACCGAAGTTGTGCCTACGCAGGGGACAAGTATTGGGCAGGCAATCGATTTATCTTTATCCGCCTTTAGCGACAATAAACACGAAAAAGCAATCGTTGTAATAACAGATGGGGAAGATCATGATGACAATCCAATATCAGCAGCTGAAAATGCTGTTTCACAAGGAATTAAAATATATACAATTGGTATAGGTTTACCAGAAGGAGCGCCCATTCCTGAGTTTAAAAACGGTCAGCAGATGGGTTTCAAAAAAGATATTTCAGGTAAAACTGTTATTACGAAGCTGGATGAGCTTACCTTGCAAAAAGTGGCAACAGCAGGCGAGGGGATTTATGTAAGAGCTAACAATACTACGGCAGGCTTGAATCAGGTTTTTGAAGAAATAAGCAAAATGGAAAAGCAGAAATACGAGACAAAAATGTTTTCTGATTACGAAGATCGCTTTCAGTATTTCATTGCTTTGGCCTTATTTTTGTTATTGATTGAACTTCTGATATTTGAGCGAAAAAGTCGTTTTGCCGGTAAAATTAAATTGTTCGAAAAATAGAAGAGATTATGAAGAACTTTTTATTGATAAGCTTTGTATTATTTGTTTCACTGGCTAATGCACAGAGCGATAAAACTTTGGTTCGTCAGGGTAACAAATCGTACGAAAGTGATGATTTTGCGAATGCAGAGTTGGATTATCGAAAAGCCTTAGATAAGAATCCCAATTCGCTGAGTGGTACTTTTAATTTGGCTGATGCGATCTATTCTCAGGAAGATTTTGAGAAATCTGCCGAGATATTTGCAAAAATAGGACAGGCTGATTTGGATAAATCTCAAAAAGGAATGGCCTACTATAATTTAGGAAACTCTTTACTGAAAGTGCAACAGTACGAAAAAAGTATTGAAGCCTATAAAATGGCTTTACGCAACAATCCAAACGATGAGCAGGCGCGTTACAACCTTGAATATGCCAGAAAAATGCTGAAAAATCAGCAGGAAAATAAAGATCAAAATAAAGATCAGGATAAAAAAGATCAGGATAAAAAGGATCAGGACAAAAAAGACGATCAAAAAAAGAATGAGGATCAAAAAGATCAGGACAAAGAGAAGCAGGATCAAAAGGATCAAAATCAGGAAAAACCTCAGGAAAATAAAGACAATCAGGGAAAACCTGGACAACAAATGAACGATCAGCAGTCGAAACAGATTTCGAAAAAAGATGCTGAACGTATGCTGGAAGCGCTTAAAAATAATGAGAAGAAGACATTGGAAAAACTTAAAAAGGATAAGAAAGAAAGTGTGAGAGTAATTAAAAAGGAAAAAGACTGGTAGCTGTATTTTCTATCGGTCTATAACTTTAGTTTTAATACTTTTGCAAATTGAAAAATATAAATAAATAAAAAATGAATCGACTGCTACAACTACTTAGCATACTATTTGTTTCGTTGAGTACTGTTTTATCGGCTCAGGATGTAAACTTTACGGTAAATGCACCCAACAGAGTGATTGAAGGGCAACGGTTTAGTATTACTTTTTCGGTCAATGCAGATATTGATGAGTTTTCACCTCCCAGCTTCGATGGATTTCAGTTATTAAGTGGTCCCAACCGATCACAGAATTCAAGTATATCTTTCATCAACGGAAAGGTTTCTCAAAATATAAACATTTCCTACAGTTTTATCCTGTATGCTAAAGCGAAAGGAACTTATACCATTAAATCGGCTCAATGTAAAATTAATGGAGATGAATACACTTCTAAGGCATTTACAATTAAGGTTGCTGATGGTGGTGGTGCAGTCACGTCTGGTAATACTAAAACTTCAGGCCAATCACCCGATTTAGTGAAGGTGGACGATGAGCAGCTTTTTATTGAAGCATTTATTGATAAGAAAAAAGTATATCAGGGAGAGCAAATACTGCTTACTCATAAAATATTTACACTGGTACCTGTTTCCAACCTTTCGGTTGATAAGCTTTCTTCTTATCCCGGATTTTGGTCGATAAATTTATTGGATAATAATCAACAACTTAAGCAGTATAACCAGGAAATTAAAGGGAAGGACTATATTGTTGCCGATTTAAAAAGGGAAGCTGTTTTTGCCCAAAAAACAGGAAAAATTGAACTACCGCCAATGGAATTAAGTTGTGTGGCTAAAATTCCGACCAACAAAAAAAGAACAGCCGTGAACGATCCTTTTTTTGACAGCTTTTTTAATGATCCCTTTTTTAATAATGCCTATCAAAGTATTGAAAAGAAATTACATACCAAACCAATAACTATTGAGGTTTTACCATTACCAGCACAAGGAAAGCCTTCCGATTTTACTGGAGCTGTTGGTGAGTTTAATATCAGTTCAAACATCGATCAGTTAACTGTAAAAACCAACGAAGCGGTTACAGTAAAGTATACGGTAAGCGGAAAAGGAAACATTGATTTAATTCCTAATTTGATTGTTCAATTCCCGGTTGATTTCGAGGTTTACGACCCAAAAATATCTACAAATACGCGCAAAGGCACTTCAGGTGTTTCAGGCTATAAAATCTTTGAATACACTTTGATTCCAAGGAGTGCAGGTATATACGATATTCCTAAAGTGAGCTTTAATTTCTTCAACACCCAAGCAAAACGCTACGAATATAAAACAACGGATGCTTACAAAATACAAGTGGAGAAAGGCGACCAGAATAGTAGTTCAAATATGACTTTTGGAGTGGAAAACAAGGAAGATATTCGTTATATTGGAGAAGATATTCGTTACATAAGTTCTTATCCATATAAATTACAACTTATTGGAAGTCGTTTTTTTGGCTCAATTTGGTTCTATGGCTTTCTTTTCTTGCCCATTATTATGGTACTTCTAATTGTAATTATTTGGCGGAAAGAAATAAAAAAACGAAGCAACGAAGGCTTGATGAAAAATAAGCAAGCTACAAAACTGGCGAAAAAGAGATTGAAGAAAGCCAATGATTTTATGAAAGCAGGTAACGACCAGGATTTTTATGTTGAATTATCTCTAGCACTTTGGGGTTATATTGCAGATAAGTTTAATATTCGTTTATCTGTTTTATCCATTGAAACTGTTCACGATTATTTAGTAAAAAAGAAGGTCGGCGAAGATTTAATAGCAGAATTTACGCAAACGCTCAACGATTGTGAATTTGCACGATTTGCGCCTGGCAATAAAAATGTAGTGATGGATAAAGTCTACAAGCAAGGCTTACAGATAATTAGTAAAATAGAGAATCAATTAAAATAGGATAATAAATGAAAAGATTTGGATGGATAATTTTGATCGTTTTTCTATACCTGCCTATTTTTTTAATTGGGCAAAATTTTGAATCAGAAATTAAAAAGGCTGAGCAGTATTATGCAGAGGCAAAATATGATTCCGCGTCATTGTATTACCAGAAAGTACTGGATGATGGATATCATTCTACCGATCTTTATTATAATCTAGCGAATGCTTTTTACAAACAGGATGATATTCCTTCTGCCATTTTGTATTACGAAAAGGCGCTCAAGATTAATCCAAGCAACGAAAATGTGCTTTTTAATTTGAAACTGGCCAATGTGCATATTCAGGACAAAATAGAAGCTCTTCCAGTGTTGTTCTTTATTCGTTGGTATATTGGCTTGTATAATATGTTTTCGGTTGATAATTGGGCCAAAATATCGCTTGTTTTGTTTTCAATATTTGCCTTATTTAGTCTTTTTTATTTTTTAGGAAAGAGTATTTATATACGAAAAACCGGATTTTATTTTGGACTGATATTTCTTTTTTTATCGGCTGCGGGCCTATTCCTGACTTATAAAAAGAATGCAAGTCAGCAAGAACGTGCCTATGCTATTGTATTTTCTCCTTCCATTACCGTCAAAAGCTCTCCCAACGAAAATGGAGTTGATTTATTTGTGATGCACGAAGGAAGCAAACTCCAAATTGTCGACAAAGTTGGTCAGTGGTGCGAGATAAAAATCGCGAATGGAAGTACAGGTTGGATTGGAATACATACCATTCGCCTCATATAATTTTATTTTTTTTCTGATTTCCTTTTTTATTCCAGTGCACTATTTCTCGTATTCCATCGTTTATTAACAAAAGTTTGTTATAAGATAGAAGTGGATAAAACCCTTCCATTTTATTTTGTAATTAATTTAGCAATACATCTAAATTTATTGGTTATGCATAGAAGCATTGGTATATTTCTGGTTTTTCTGTTTCTGATTAGTTCAACCATACAATCCCCTTTAAAAGCACAATCAACTAGATTAGCGAATGACTTGCAGCACGATTTTCAAGTCGCCGTTGAATTTTTTAATTCCAATCGATTTATTGCATCACAACAAATTTTGAATGCTCTTAATTCAAAAGAACTAAGTGATGCTTTGAAACGAGATGTTGATTTTTATTTGGCAATTACAGCTTTAAAATTAGACACCAAAGAAGCATTTTATCTGGCGGATAACTTTAAGAAAAGTCATCGTGTATATAGCAAAATGGCTGAACTTGACTTGCTTTTGGCCGATTATCAGTTCGAGCACCATCGATTTATTCAAGCACTTCCATTGTATAAATCTATTCCAATAAAAGAACTAAATCAATCAGATAAAGATAAATATAATTTTCGTTTGGGATATTGCTATTTCTTTAATAATCAGTTTGATAAGGCTAATATATTTCTTTATAAAGTAAAAGACAGCAAATCGAAATACGCAGCGGCAGCAAACTATTATTACGGTCATATTGCCTATCAGGAAAAAAAATATGCTACTGCTTTGAAGGCCTTTAAGCAGATAGAAAACCACTCTTTATTTAAGGATATTGTACCGTATTATATTGTTCAAATTGCATTTAATCAAGGCCAGTACCAATATGTTGCCGACGAAGCGCCTGCCTTGTTTAAAAAAGTTAGCGATAAAAGAAAGCCGGAAATTGCTCAGGTTTTAGGGATTTCTTTGTTTAGCCTCAGGGAATACAGCAAAGCAATTGAATATTTGGAATATTATCATCAGGAAGCAGCCAGTGATTTTACACGGACAGATTATTACCAACTAGCTTTTGCCTATATGAAAAGTCAGAAATTTCAACAAGCTATTTTATATTTCGAAAAGCTGAAGATTCAAGAGGATGCATTGAGTCAGAATGCATTTTATAATGTGGGTGCCTGCTATTTGCAAATGGGACAAAAACAGTTTGCCGGAGAAGCATTTTATAGAGCTTATCAGCTCGATTTTGATAGAAGATTACAAGAAGATGCTATGTTTAATTTTGCGAAAGTTTCCTATGAGCTGAGCAACGATCCATACAATAAAGCAATAAAAGCTCTTTTAGGGTTTATTTCAAAATATCCTGGTTCTGAGCGTATTGAAGAAGCAAATGGATATTTGGTGAATTTGTTTTTATCGGCAAAAAACTACAAAGGTGCTTTGGCAGAAATTGAACTTATTCCTAATAAGAACAATCAATTATTGGAGGCTTACCAAAGAATTACCTACAACCGAGCAATTGAATTGTTTCGCGATCAGAATTATAGGCTAGCATTGGAGCTTCTGAATAAATCAGTAGCTTATAATTACGATAAACTTACCCATGTGAAGGCGAATTATTGGCTCGCAGAATCCTATTATCATCTCAGAAATTATAGAAGAGCTATTCAGATATTGGAAGATCTAAAACGAAATAGCTTTTCCAGACAATTGGTAAATTACAATCTCATCGATTATACACTTGGCTATGCTTATTTTCAGATGGATGATTTTGCAAAAGCAAGGCCTTATTATAATCAATATATTCAAAATTCCAGAGCAGGAGAGCCTAAGCTTTTAGACTCCTATCTGAGACTTGCAGACATTTATTTTATTGGTAAAGATTTTGAAAATGCCATTGCTAACTATGAAAAGGCAGAAAGAATAAGCCCCGATTATTTGCCTTATGCAGAATATCAAAAAGCTCAGGCTTATGGTGGTAAGGGCAATTTTACGGAAAAAATTAGCGTTTTGAGGGAATTTACAGAAATGGGTCGAAATTTTGACTTAACTGACGATGCATTGGCTGAACTAGGAGCAACCTACTTAATAATTAGTCATGAAGCTGAAGCTATTCAAGCTTTTTCTGAACTGATTAAGCGATTTCCGAATAGCCCATTTTACAGAATAGCTTTGCTTAAAACAGGATTGGCATACTATAATCTCGACTATAGAAATGATGCGCTTCGAAATTTGAAAATGGTGGTTGAAAGATTCCCAGGGACACAAGAATCCAGCGAAGCATTGGTCATCATTCGTAATATTTATGTTGAATCCAATACGGCCGACGAGTTTTTCGCGTATGTAAAAGACTTACCTGAGGCTCGGGTAAGTAGCTCTGAGCAAGATGCTATTATGTTTAAAACCTCTGAAAATGTTTATATGAAAGGTGATTGTAAGTCTGCTATTACCGGATTTTCGGAATATATTCAAAAGTTTCCGGGAGGTATATCTATTGTGAGTGCACGTTATTATCGTGCAGAGTGTTTGCTGAAAGCGAATCAACAAAGTCAGGCAGCTGCTGATTATCTGTTTGTTATCGAAAACCCCAATACTATTTTCAATGAAAGTGCTTTAGCTAAACTGGCATTTGTCTATCGTAACGACAATCAATTTAGAAAAGCCTTAAATGCATATACTGAGTTGTATAGAATGGCATCAAACAATAAAAACAGGATTATTGCTCGTGAGGGGCAGCTTGAAAGTTTCTATCAGTTAAATATGCACGATTCTACTATGCTTGTAGCACAAGAAATTATGCGTTCACCTGATCTGGATGAACAAAATTACAAGCAAGCGCATTTATATTTGGCCAGAGCCGCTTCCAAAACGAATCAGATGGCTATAGCTCAGCGTGAATATAAGATTGTTGAAAATTTACTGGGCGGAAATGCTTCGGCAGAGGCAAAATATAATTTGTCCCTTATTCAATATCAATTGGGCGATTATAAACTGGCTGAGAAAATGGTTTTTGAATTGATAAATGATTATGGTTCGTATGATTATTGGATAGCAAAAGGATTTATTCTGCTAGCCGATGTATATGTGAAATATGGAAATACATTTCAGGCCAAGCATACGCTTCAAAGCATAATTGATAATCAGTCGGATACAGATTTGATTGAAGAGGCAATGAAAAAGAAAAAAGCAATAACAGAACTGGAATATATTGAAGAGCTGGAGAAAAGAACCGAGCATTCGCAAGCAGACACAATTCGTTTGGAAGGAATTTTAATTAAATAAAGAAAAGA
Organism: uncultured Draconibacterium sp.; assembly: GCA_964412145.1. Classification (GTDB taxonomy): domain Bacteria; phylum Bacteroidota; class Bacteroidia; order Bacteroidales; family UBA12170; genus UBA12170. Next base: position 3,611 of record CAYPOW010000053.1, on the reverse strand, counting down.
GACTTATGTACAATCGAAGCATATTAAAATTAGTATTCATCGCTTGCTTTATTTTAAGTTTAGGAAAGATGGTTTCGGCTCAAATAATTACAGAAGAGCAAGTTACAGTGGTCGCCCCTTATAGTCCAACTTTAACTAAAGCGCACAAAATATATAGTTTTCCTCTGAATGAGGAAAATGCGAGTACTAAATTCAAATTGGATTATTATACGAATCCAAAATTAATTTCGACAACTTTTGAATTGGAAGAACTTAAAGCAGCACGATATGCGAGCCCAAAAGACCCAAAATATAAGCAGAATATTGTAAAAGCAGGAATGGGTTTATACACAACTCCTTATGCCGAATTATTTTTGAATGGCAAATTGAATAAAAATCTGACCCTGGGTATTCATGCCAAACATTTGTCGAGTAAAGCTTCGGTAGACGATTTTGCCTACTCAGGTTTTAGTAAAAATGGAGTGGACGTTTGGACTAAAAAAACGGGCTCGAAATATGCCCTTTGGATAGCTGGTTTTTATCAAAGAGATGCATTTCATTATTATGGATTTAAGCCGAATGAATTTAATGTAATTGATAGTGTCTTTAAAGCCTTGCATTCTTCTGATTATGATTTGATTACGGCACAAGTATTTTCCGATGCAGGACTCGGATTTAGTATAAACAACATTTCAAACAAGACAAAAGGATTTTTAAATTTGGATGGTTCCTATCGCTATTTTTGGGATCGATTTAACAATAATGAAAACCTGATAAATTTTAATGGCTTGTATCAGCGACCCATTGAATTTATTGAATTAGAAAACCAGACAGTAGGATTGGAATTGGCTACTGAATTGGCTGTTACAACTTGGAATGAAGAGACTCAACCGCAAAAACCACTTCCTGATGATGTGATTTTGAATTTTCCTAAGCAATTTTTTCATGGCAAATTCGATTTAAACGTATTTTATAAAATTGAGTATGATCGTTTCGATTTTAGAGCAGGAGGGATCGTAAGTGTAGGTTTTCATTCAGCAATTCCTATAAAAGTCTATCCTGATTTTTTACTCAATGTCAATGTGGTTAAAAATATTTTGGATGTCTATATTCAATTCGACGGAGGTTTAATGAGTCCAACTTACTATTCACTTAGCCGGGATAATCCATTTTTGGCTACATTTATTCCTCTAAAATATACGAGTCGTACTTCTCGGTTTAAAAGTGGCTTAAAAGCAACAATTCTAGGCAAAGCCGATATTCATTTGTGGGGAAGCTATGAAAATTTATTGGATGCTGTATTTTTTACAACTGATACCAATAGTGTTTATGCAAATCAGTTTAATTTAATGTATGATGATGTTGATCTGCTGCAAATAGGCGGCGATGTAAGTATTGCAATTGGTGATGCATCAATAGATTTACAAATGATATATCAGAAATATACAATGACTGAAGAAGAACAAGCCTGGTATAAACCTAAATGGAGTGGCCAGTTAAAAGCAAATTATTGGTTATGGGATAACCTAAAACTGAGTTTGGCTTTAAAAAGTCAGTCAAAAGTCTGGGCAAAAGTTGGCGATGAATTGCACGAAATTGATTCCTGGCTTGATTTAGGCGCTAGTGCTAATTATCATTTAAACAAAGAGTTAAGTGCATTTGTAAGTTTAAATAATTTATTGTCTCAAAATTACCAAATGTGGTATAACTATCCTGTAAAAGGATTAGGTGCAATGCTTGGAGTTAGTTATGCATTTTAATCACGAAAGGTTTTAATCAGTCTTAATTTGTGCGAATAGCTTTTGGTTTCGATATTATAGATGCCCTGATGATCGATTAAATCAATTTTTACTTTACCAGAAGCGTGAATTATTTTATTCGGCTCGAGTAAAATTCCAACATGAGTTATTATTTCATCTATATTATCGAAAAAAAGTAAATCTCCAGGTTTTGCTTCAGATAAAAAGCTCAAGGCCTGGCCTTGCAATGCTTGTTGTGAGGAATCGCGCTTAAGTTTTATTCCGGCAATTTTGTATACAGATTGAGTAAATCCAGAGCAATCAATTCCATAAGGGGTCTTTCCTCCCCATAAATAAGGAGCGTTTAAATAACTTAAAGCGATACTTGGAATTTCTTCAATTCTTTTAAACAAAAAGGGAAGAAGGGGCAAGTTAGTTTCAAAATTAAAAGAGCCTGCTGAAAATTTTATATTCGAAGAGAAAGTACTGGCAGGTATTAGTGCGTAGGATTCGTTATTAGAGATGAATGTTCCTGATTTGTCGTTTGTAAACACCAAATTTTTTAGCCGGTCAAACTCTTCCCGATTGATTTCGATTTGTTGTTTTGCATCAATCCAACCTATATAGTCATCATAGGTATTATTAATTTGAAGCCAATTCTCTTTTTTATCTAACACAATGAAGCAATCCCCAAAAAGCAATTGGGTGGACATTTGGCTATAATCTGAAGGTATATCCCTCACAGGAATAACACTTAAATGACAAAATCCATACGTGTGCATAATCAATTTTTTGCACAAATTTAGCTAAAATTGTTGGTGTCGGTTTTATTTCCGAACTTTGAAGCAAATATTTTTTTTACATATCATTTTATCTACGAATCATTGTGAAATTCATCAAGAAAATACTCTTCTTTTTTCGCTATCGCTATCAGACTATTTATAGAATATTTATAGCGCTTTTAGCTATGACTGTCATTGTTATTAGTCTTCCAAAAACTGTCAGGTTTAATTACCAATATGCGCAGGGTTTACCTTGGGCATATTCAGAGCTAATTGCCCCTTTTGATTTTGCTATTCTAAAAACCAGTGAAGAATTAACACAAGAGAAAGATCTGGCGCTTGAACAATTAGTTCCGTTTTTCTCATATTCTAAGAAAATAACTGATTCTGTTCGAGCTGAGATTAATTACAGTTTTAATGAAAAATGGGCACTTAAATATCAGAATACAAGACCAAAACATAAACTAACTACATATGGTGTTGTAAATCAGATGTATAATTATGTTTCCGTAAAAGGAATAGTGAGTACAAAAGAGTTGGACCTTAATAAACCTGAATTAAATATACTTATCGGAAATAATGCGAATCGCGTTAAAACGAATTCGGTTTTTACCTTACAATCTGCGCAGAAATATTATCAAACAGAAATTGAAAAAACAGATACCATCGATCGTGATTTGGCTTTAGATATATTGCAGAATAATTTGTTTATCAATTTGATTTATAATCCTGAAACTACAAGCAAAGAAAAGGATCGATTGCTAAATCAATTGTCTTTAACACAAGGTTTGGTTCAAAAAGGAGAACGAATAATTGCCAAAGGCGAATTGGTTACATCTTCAAAACTTCAAATTTTATTTTCTTTGGAAAATGAATTTAACATGCAATTTGGAGGATCTAATAAATTCAAAGGTTTATTGCTTGGGCAAATAATTCTGGTTCTTTTTTCATTCAGTTTGCTTGCCTTGTTAATTGGGTATTTCAACCCAAAAATATTAGCTGACAACAGGAAAGTTATGCTTATTTTAAGTGCAATATTAATTGTCATTGTTCCATTAAGTGCACTAATTCAGGCTAATAACGATTATATTTTGCTTTATCCAATAGCACT
>CAYPOW010000052.1:6003-15690 GCA_964412145.1 uncultured Draconibacterium sp. | reverse complement strand
CATTACTTATCAACATGCCAACCTAAACGAGTCTTTTTCTCTATTTTTGTGTCTTATCCAAACCCTATAAAATCGCATGTTTTTAATTTTCGATACCGAAACGACAGGACTTCCAATTGATTTTAAATTAAGCTATAAGCATGTCGAAAATTGGCCACGTATGGTCCAGATATCCTGGCAGATACACGATATTAGAGGTCAGCTGATTGAGGTTAAAAATTTTATCATAAAACCCGAAAACTATGAAATTCCCTATGCTGTTGTAAAGGTTCATGGCATTACAACAGAACGAGCCAATACGCAAGGTGTTGATTTAGCTTTCGTTTTAAATGAATTTAACAAAGCGTTGGAGCAAAGCATTTATGTGGTTGGGCATAATATCGATTTCGATATCAATGTTCTGGGTGCTGAATTTGTTCGGAAAAATATTGAAACTCCTCTTCATCGTCGAAAAACAATCGATACAAAAGATAACTCTACCGAATACTGCGCATTACCAGGAGGAAGAGGCGGTGGATTCAAATGGCCCAAGCTTGAAGAGCTTCACGAAAAATTATTTGGAGAAAAATTTAGTGGAGCACACAATGCCGCTGCCGATGTGGAAGCGACTACACGCTGCTTTTTAGAAATGATCAGATTGCAAATTCTCCCAAAAGAGAAAATTGAATTTGGAGAGGAAGAATTAGACACGTTTAAAACTCACAATTCTAAGATAATCAATGCAATTGGTCTAAATACGCAGCCTTACGACCCGAACGATTTAGTTAAAATATTAGCTCCGGAACAAAATAAATCTCAACCAGAACAAGAAAATTTAAGTGGTTTTCAATCGTCACAGCAAGATTTAAACAAGTACACTTTTGCTCATTTACACGTTCATACGCAGTATTCTCTTTTAGATGGCGCCACAAATATTGATTTGCTTGCAAAAAAAGCGAAGGGCGATAATATGCAGGCGGTAGCCATTACCGACCATGGCAATATGTTTGGCGCCAAACTGTTTCATAAAACAATGACCAAGGCAGGCATCAAACCCATCATCGGATGCGAAGTGTATGTTGCACGTCGAGGAAGAACAAAAAAAGAAGGCAAAAAGGATGCCTCGGGGTGGCATTTGATTTTATTGGCCAAAAACCTTATAGGCTATCATAATCTAATGAAATTGATTTCATTAGCCTGGCTTGAAGGTCAGTATTACCGTCCACGAGTAGACAAAGAATTACTCGAAAAATACCACGAAGGAATTATTGCCACATCCGCTTGCCTGGGAGGTGAAATTTCGCAAAAGCTTATGAATGAAAGCCTTGAAGCTGCTGAAGAAGCTGCTTCGTGGTATAAAGAAATTTTCGGCACTGATTTCTATCTTGAAATTATGCGTCACAAAAGCAAGGATGCAGAAATAAATGCAAGAGTTTATAACGATCAGGTTTTTGTAAATCAAAAATTAGTTGAAATTGGTAAAAAGCTTGATATTAAAATTATTGCCAGCAACGATGTCCATTTTTTAAATGCCGAAGATTCAGAAGCTCAGGATCGTTTGTTATGCATAAGCACAGGCAAATATGTAAGCGATACCAATCGGATGAAATACACCGGTGAAGAATGGTTTAAGACTCAGGATGAAATGAAAGCTCTTTTTCACGATTTTCCTGAAGCCTTGGCAAATACACAGGAAATTGCTGATAAAGTAGAGAATTATAAGCTCAACAGAAAACCTATTATGCCCGATTTTACATTACCGGAAGGTTTTGATGATGAGGATATTTACTTGCGGCACATCGTTTATGAAGGAGCAAAAAAACGATGGGGCGACGAATTGAGTTCAAGTCTTATTGAGCGCCTTGACTTTGAACTGGAAACAATAAAAAAAATGGGTTTCCCCGGCTATTTTTTAATTGTTTGGGATTTCTTGAAAGCAGCACGCGATATGGGTGTAGTAGTTGGCCCCGGGCGAGGTTCAGCGGCTGGTTCGGCAGTAGCTTACTCATTGAGAATCACCGAAATAGATCCATTAAAATACAACTTGCTTTTTGAGCGGTTCCTAAATCCCGACCGAGTCTCCATGCCTGATATTGATATAGATTTTGATGATGAAGGTCGATCAAAAATCTTAAAATGGGTAGTTGAAAAATATGGAGAAAAAAGAGTGGCTCATATCGTTACAATAGGAACCATGGCTGCCAAATCTGCTATTCGCGATGTAGCAAGAGTGCAGCAATATCCTTTATCAGAAACTGATAAAATTGCCAAACTAATTCCTGAGCGACCAGGGGTTACTCTAAAAGAAGCTTTTAAGGAAGTAACTGAATTACGAAATATAAAAGATTCCGGCTCAGATGCAGCAAAAGTGCTGAAATACGCAATAACCTTAGAAGGTACTGTTCGGAATACAGGAACACATGCCTGTGGAATTATCATTGGTAAAGACGATCTTGAAAATTATATTCCAATTAGCACAGCCAAAGATTCAGAACTCACCTATGTTACGCAATACGATGGAAGTCATGTTGAAGATATCGGATTACTTAAAATGGACTTTTTAGGTCTGAAAACTTTATCCATTATTAAACATACCGTTGAAAATATCAAGCTCTCAAAAGGAATTGATATTGATATTGATCAAGTTGATTTAGAAGACACCAAAACATACGATCTGTATTCAAATGGCGAAACAACGGCTTTGTTTCAGTTTGAATCGGATGGAATGAAAAAACATCTTAAAGAGCTAAAGCCCAATAAGTTTGAAGATTTAATTGCTATGAATGCTCTGTACCGACCAGGGCCTATGGAGTATATTCCGCAATTTACAAAGCGGAAAAACGGGAAAGAAAAGATTGAATACGATTTACCCATGATGAAGGAATACCTTGAAGAAACATATGGTATTACGGTTTATCAGGAACAGGTGATGCTTCTTTCAAGAAAACTGGCAGGTTTTAGCCGCGGACAGTCCGATTCTTTGCGGAAAGCAATGGGTAAAAAGATAAAATCGATGATGGATGAACTTAAAGTTCTGTTTATCGATGGATGCAAAGCAAACCCTCAGTTTGTTAAAGAATGCGGTGAATATAATAAAGAAGTTGACACTGTAATTCATAAGATTTGGACTGATTGGGAATCCTTTGCAAAATATGCTTTCAACAAATCGCATGCAACCTGTTATTCCTACGTTTCTTTTCAAACAGCCTATTTAAAAGCCAATTATCCGGCTGAATTTTTAGCTGCTGTATTGAGCAATAATATGAACAATATTGAAAAGGTTACGTTTTTCATTAACGAGTGTAATCGAATGGGAATTAAAGTTTTAGGCCCAAGTGTTAACGAGTCGAGAATGAATTTTACGGTTAATTCAGAAGGCAATATTCGTTTTGGTCTTGCTGCCATAAAAGGTGTTGGAGAAGCAGCTGTTCAGCATTTGATTGAAGAGCGGGAAGATAATGGAAAGCTCACCAATATCTTCGATTTTATTAAACGTATCAATCTCCGGACCGTTAATAAAAAAAGTATCGAATCGATGATATTAGCAGGTGCTTTTGATGATTTTGAAAATATAAACCGAGCCACTTTTTTCAATCGAGAGGCCGACAGTAATCTTAATTTCCTGGAGCAACTCCTTAGCTTTGGGCATAAATATAAGGATGAACAAAATTCATCACAAGTTAGTTTATTTGGCGATTTAGGTTCTGTTGAGCTCCCCGATCCACAAATTCCACTTATTGCCGAATGGCCTGAATTGGAGAAGCTGGCAAAAGAAAAAGAAGTAGTAGGTTTTTATTTAACGGGGCATCCCTTGGATAATTTCCAGGAAGAAATCAATCATTTTACAAATCAAAATATAGGTGTCTTTGCAGAAAATTTGAATAAATTTAAAGGGCAAACACTCACGTTTGCAGGAATAATTACATCCCCTGCCGATAAAAATAAGATCACAAAATCAGGAAAACCTTTTGGATCTTTCCAAATTACCGATTATTCCGGTAGTATTTCGATAACTCTTTTTGGTGAGGAATTTGAGCGGTTTAAAGATTTACTTGATAGAATGGGACAATTCTTATTAGTTAAAGCATTCGTAACCAAGCCAAAATGGAAAAAAGATACAGACGATTATGAGCTTAAAATTACTCAGCTGGAATTGCTCACTGATGTATTCAATAAATATGTAAACAAAATAGCTTTGGGAATTCCACTTCATTCGGTGTCCGAAAAAATGGTTCAGGAACTAAGTCAGTTGGCAAATAACAATCCAGGCTCAGCAAATGTTTTTTTTCAGATTATTGATCAAGACGAACATCTGGCCTTGCGACCATCTAAGCTAAAAGTCAATCCAAAAGAGTTCTTAACGGGAGTTCGTCAATTTAAAGAAATCCAGGTAAAGATAAATTAATGATACTGATTTAAGCATAAAAAAAACCATCGACTCTCGAGCCGATGGTTTTCTTTTTATGTAAAGAAATATTTATTTTTTTTCTACCTCTTTTTCTTCTTTTACTTCTTTAGCTTTTTTTACAGGAGTTTTTTTTGCTACCACTTTCTTATCAGCAGTTTCTGCTTTTTTTACGGGAGTTTTTTTGGCTGCCACTTTCTTCTCAGCAGTTTCCGCTTTCTTTGTGGAAGCTTTTTTTGCAACTGGTTTCTTTTCCTCAACTACAACCTGTTCAACTTCTACTTTTTTAGGTTTAACGGGTATTACAACACTCTTTTCAACTTTCCTTGGGCGTACTTTACCGTAAGAACCCATTATTATTTTACCTCTTTTAGTTTTTTTATCTCCTTTTCCCATTGCAAAATATATTTATGTAAATTAAAACGTAAATATAGTCAGAATAAACGAAAAAACATAAGCAGATTTGTGTCAATACAAGTCTAAAATCAATTTTTTTCCTAAAAATCCTTAAAATTAAATGCCAAACATTGTTTTTTCTACTCGCTCCGATTCTCTGACTGTAGCCCTTGCCCAGTTAAGTTTAACATCAAGGCGTTCTGATTCAGATAAGCTCCAATCAATATTCCCTAAACGCATCTTCTTACTTAATTCCTGTAAACACAATGCAGCAGATACACTGATATTATAGCTTTCAGTAAAACCATACATAGGGATTTTAATAAAAATATCAGCATGCTCCTGAACAACAGATGATAAACCTTTTAATTCTGTTCCGAAGAAAAGCGCAGTTTTCTGATTCATATCCATATCAGGCAATAGTACATCTCCCTTATGAGGCATTGTGGCAACAATTTTGTAGCCATCCGCTTTCAACTTTTGGATAACACGAATTGTATTATTTTCCATTTCGTTGTACCTGTAAATTGATAACCATTTAGAAGCGCCCAAAGCCACATCGGGGTTAATTGTATACTCATTTCTATTTTCAATGATATGAACATCCTGAATTCCAAAACAATCGGCTGTTCGGAGTACGGCGCTTGCATTTTGAGCTTGGTAGATATCTTCCAAAACCAGCGTTAAATAGCGTGTTCTGTTTTGAATAATCTGATCGAAAAGCTGATTTTTATTATCTGAAATAAAGCTTGTTAGTTTTTCTAACAGTAATTCTTTCTGGATTTTAGTTAGACTCATTTTTGATTTTCATTGGGAGAATGGAAAAGCGTTCTATTAAACAAAAATAGAAAAAAGTGGGCTATAAAAAAAGCGTATATCCAATCAGATATACGCTTTTTAAAAGAAATCAAAATTTTATTATTCTTCAATTATCTCAAGTAATTCAACTTCAAATTTCAGAGGAGAATACGCTTTGATAATTTCGCCAGCCTGACGCTCACCATAAGCAATGCTGGAAGGAATAATAAGAGTAGCTTTCCCTCCTACTTTAAGCATTGCAATACCTTCGTCCCAACCTTTAATAACCTGATTCTGACCGAGTACAAATTCAAACGGTTCTTTTCCAACTGAAGAATCGAATGGAGTTCCATCAAGCAAAGTACCTGAATAATGAACTTTCACTTTTTTTCCAGCAACAGCTTGCTCGCCATCACCCTCGAGAATGGAAATAAAATACAATCCACTAGCAGTAGGCTCTACAGTAATCTCATTATCAGCAATATACTTAGCCAATACTGAAGCTTCCTGTAATTTCAAAGCCATTTTTTGTGCTTCTTCTGCTTTGCGTTTGGCTTCAGCTTCTGCATCATTTTCTGCTTTTGTACTTACATCTATTAAGCGAACAAAATAATGCAATGGGGTATACGGATCAATCATTCCTGGGCGTCCACCTTCTCCAAAAGCCAATGCAGATGGAATAAGAAGTTCAACTTCGTCGCCCTGACGCATCCTGCCTAAACCTTCCATCAGACCTTTTGTATCGAAATTTTTACCGTATTCAAATTTACCAGGATAGCTTGCCTGAATTGATGAATAGATTGTTTTGCCATCCAAAAGGCTAATTTCAAAATCAAAAGTTAAAAATAAACCAGCTTTAACTTTTCTACCCTTACCGCTTTTAATTTTGTTGAAATACAAACCACTTTCTAAAGTACTATTAGTCCAATTATTTTCGGCAATAAATTTTGCAATTTCTATAGTCTCAGCATATTTTCTTGCATTAACAAAGGCCGCTTGTTCCGCATCAATTTCTTCTTTGGTTTGAATGTTTGTTATATTGATATGGAAATGTACTTCGTTATCTTTAAGGAAGATTTCTGGTATTTCGGGTGCCCTTGTAGTTTTCAAGAAAAATGAATCGGCCCGGATAATAAAATGAGCACTATCTCCTTTGCTAAATAAGGAAAGAGCTTCCCAAACATCACCACCAAATTCCTTTTTACGGAAAGGCATTTTCACCATTTGATCAGGTAATAATTCACTCTTAAATAATAAGGAATCAACCGTTCCATAGTTCATTTCCATAACATAAAACTCACCACTATCAGCCTTCATTGCTTTTAATGAATCAACCTGGCTAATTACTTGATAATATATACCACTTTCAGTTTTTTCAAAGCCAGGATGTACATTGTTACAACCGACAAAAAAAGTTACAAGCAAGATTAAGACACCACTTGTTTTTAAAATATTCCAGTTCATTTTGTTTCTTATTTTGATTTAACATTAATTAATTCTACTTCAAATACTAAAGGCGTATTCGGGGGAATTTGACCTCTACCCGATCCATATCCTATACGCGATGGCATTAACAACAAAGCCTTCCCGCCTTTTTTCATTTTTGCGATTCCCTCGTCCCAGCCTGTAATTACTTGTCCTTTTCCCAATTCAAAATCGACTGACTTAGCTCTTTTATATGATGAATCGAAAATAGTTCCATCCAGAAATTTACCCGTATAATGCACACTCACTATATCACCTACTTTAGCCAATTCTCCTTTACCCTGCCTAATTGGAACAAAATAAAGGCCACTAATTTCAGGATTCGCCGAAATATTGTTTTCTAAAATATAAGCATTAATAGCTTCTTCCTCTATTTTAAGTCCTTCAATACGTTCTTTTTCTTTCTCTATTTCAATTTCTTTGACAGATTGTACATTAATCATTCGAACCTCAAAAATGATTCGGCTATCCTCATCAATAAAATCTGGTAATAGAGTCAGTTTGGCATTTTTTAACAAGAAAGAATCTGCTCTGATTACAAAAGTTGCACTATCGCCCTTATGCATCATGGCTAATGCCTGATTAATATCACCTGCAAAAACAGGCTCAACCATTTCCAAAGGGATTGTTTCACCTTTTCCATCGAAAAGCAAAGAATCTTCATTGGTTTTATAACTTAAATCCACCATAATAAAATCACCTAATTCAGCTAAGCGATTATCTGTTTTCTCATGAAATTTATAAAGCAATCCTGATTCATCCTTTTTAAAACCAGGGTAATCGCTAAATAAATTACAAGAAGAAAAAATAGAGCTTCCAATTGTAATAATTAGCAATAATACTCCCCATTTTTTTAAATTATCTGTATCCATCTTATTTTAAATCAATTAATTTAATCAAATAAAAAAACCAGCTTTTAATAATGGATTATGCTTCTCCATCTAGTCATTAGAAACATGCGAAGGTAAAATAAATAGAGCATTATTGCCCATTTTTGTAAATAAAATACCTTCATCCATCTATATAGTTTATTTAAAGCAGAACCGTATTTATTTCTTCTTTGTTTTGCGTGAAAATGTCATTTAATTTTTTAATCGTATCACTCATAGAAATATAACTGTTACCACCTGCTGCATTTTTATGGCCGCCTCCTTTAAAATGCTCATTTGCAATAATATTTACAGCAAAATTACCTTTTGATCGGAACGATATGCGGATTTTATCTTCTTTTTCAGTCAGTAAAACGGCAGCAACAATATTATTGACAGAAAGAGCGTAATTTACAAGACCCTCTGTATCACCAGATTGATGTTTAAATTGTTTCAATTCCTCTGCTGTTAAAGCTATATAAGCAAAACGAAGTTCATGATTGACAACTAATTTCTCGCTGATAGCAAAGCCTGTAAGACGCAGGCGATCTTCTGTAAATGCACTGTAAATACGCTGATTAATGGCTTGAATATCGATGCCCGTATTGTATAAAGCAGCAGCCATTAAATAGGGCTTTTCGCTATTTATTGAATAACTAAATGAACCTGTATCAGTTAGCAGTCCAACATACAAACTTTCAGCAACTACCTTATTAATTTTATCAAAATGTCCTAAATCAATAATGAATTGATAAATTAATTGAGCCGTTGAGCTGGCTGAAGTATCTGAAATTTTATAATCAAAAATATCATTTGGGTTTGGATGATGATCGATTAAAATTTTTACTGTTTTGGATTTTTCCAAAATAGTATCTAATCCTTTACCTATGCGGTGGAAAGCATTGTAATCAATGGCAAAAATTAAATCGGCATCCATTATTTCCTGTTCAACAGCCTTCGCGTCTGTATCAAAAATTAGAATCTGTTCGTAATTTGCTAACCACTGCAAAAAGCTTGGTGCAACATTCGGACTCACTACTTTTACCTGATGGCCAAATTGAATTAAATAATGGTACAAACCTAAACAAGATCCAATAGTATCGCCATCAGGGCTTGCGTGTGCCGTTAAAATAATTTTACGAGGTTTATTTAGCTGCTCAGATATTTTCTGATATTCGTTGTATTTCAAGTCTTTAAGCAATATTTAGATTAATTAAAAAGAAAAACAAAAGTAAACTTTTTGAAACATAATTTAAGTCCAATCGAAGGATAATGCTTATTTTTACACCATTAATTAACAAAATTTAAGACTATGAGTTCGAATATCACCCTTACAATGATTAAACCCACCGCTTTTAGAAACAATTGCACCGGGAAAATATTATACAAAATTAATGAAGCAGGCTTTCGCGTAGTTGCAATGAAAGAGACAAAATTGTCGTTGGAGAATGCTAAAAAATTCTACGAAGTACATGCTGGCCGTCCTTTTTATGATGAATTGGTTAACTTTATGTCGTCCGGCCCTATTATTGCGGCTATACTAGAAAAAGACAATGCCGTTGAAGCTTATCGCGAACTTATTGGTGCTACCAATCCTGCTGAAGCAGCCGAAGGCACTATACGTAAAGAATGTGGAACAAACATCGGCGAAAATGCCGTTCATGGTTCTGATAGCGATGAAAATGCCGCTCTTGAAGCCTCTTTCTTCTTTTCTGGATTAGAAAGATTTTAAGTTTATTATATAGTATAAACTGC
>CAYPOW010000052.1:0-5903 GCA_964412145.1 uncultured Draconibacterium sp. | reverse complement strand
TCTAATCTATTTTCGACTTTAACGGGTTTAGAAATATCTTCCTTTTGAGTATCATATTCAGGAAACTCAAGTTGTGTAACCGAATTTGAATCGATTTTTTTCTCGTTTTTAAACATTTCTCCTTTTCCATTGATCAACCATTCAATAGAAATAGTAGGAAATTGCTCTGTAATTTTCAATACAAAATCCAAACTTGGTTTATTTCTACCTGAAAGAATGTGCGAAATGTTTGAACGCTGAACACCTAATAAATCGGCAAACTGAGAAGCTGTTAAGTTTTTAACTGAAATCAGGCTTTTTATACGTTTTATCATGATTTATATTTGTAAACAATGCTTTATTAATTACAAAAGTAAACAAAATATTCATTCAAATTTTAGATTATTATATGTTTACATTTGTAACAATGATAATTATACTTAAAATACTATATTTATACTTCATTTAATGACTATTAACTACTGTATTTCAATATATTATATAATTTATTTAAAATACGTCTTCTGATTCTTTAAAATGATGATTTTAGTTAAACTATTAAATTAATAATTAGTCATATATACTTGATTATTAGTTATTTTATATAATTCATTATCATTGTTACTCATTTATAGTTAGTGTTACATATGTAAACATATATTTGGTGTTATTTGGTCAATATTGTCCGTATACAATTGTAAACTATGTATGAAATTACATTTGTTACTCTTGTAATTACAATTTTCAAAGTTAAATTCACAAAATGAAACAGAATGAGCCAATCATTTGAATTAATAAAAGTTGATCTGGTAAAAGAAATGTAGCTTATTTTGAAATGTACACTCCTATCTCGATATCTATCAATAAAAAATTGAATCTAATCAATGAAAAATCATTTTTGACCTAATTATTGGCTGGAAATCTACGTTAATTTGTTTATCGACTGATAGTGTGTTAGTTATAAGATATTAAATTATTCTATGGCTTAATACCTTCAAAAACTGTCTTAGAATTCGATATTCGGCCTATGGATTAGACAAAATGGAAATATTGAATTCTCAGCAGGATACTAATTCTAATATAATTTAGTATTTAAAGATCGATTCTTTAGATTTTGAAATTTTATAAACAAAAGATTATGCTTAGGAGTTAAATTTGTACAGTTTAAATCTCTTGGCTCCTTTTTGCATTTATACGAACATAAAAAAAGACGCCCAAATTGAACGTCTTCTATTTTAACTGTAGGGAAAAAATTAGTTGAGCACAATTCTGGTTCCACAATCTGCTTTGCCTAAATCTGAAGCCTGCGTAATGATGCAACGTTTTCCTCCATTTTCAATAAATTCTATAGCGGCTCTAACTTTTGGAGCCATACTACCTTCACTAAAATGGCCTTCTTGTAAAAATTGTTTCGCTTCTTTCACCGTAATTCTATTCAATTCTTTTTGCTGAGGTGTATTGTAATGAATATATACTTTAGCCACATCAGTTAAAATATAAAATTCATCCGCACGAATTTGAGAGGCAAGCAAAGAGCTTGCTAAATCTTTATCTATCACAGCATCAATACCTTCCAAACGTTTCCCATCGACATAATGTACCGGAATTCCTCCACCACCAACGGTAACCACAATTTGACCATCACGGGCAATTTTTTCAATGGTTTTTCTGTTATTTATTCTAACTGGTCTTGGTGAAGCAACTACTTTTCTATATCCTCTTCCACGTGGATCTTCTGCAAAAACATCACCTTTATCTTTTGCTAATTGTAGTGACTCTTCTTTTGAATAATATGGGCCAATTGGTTTTGTTGGATTCTTAAAAGCCTGATCATTTTTATCAACTAATACCTGAGTAATAATGGTAATAATGTCGCGCTCCATATCTTCTTTGTAGAGCACATTACGCAACTGTTGTTCAATCATATATCCAATAGATCCTTGTGTTTCAGCAACGCAAACATCAATTGGCAATTTAGGAATTCCAAATGTTTTTTCGCCCGCTTCGTGTTGAAGCAATACATTTCCTACCTGAGGACCGTTGCCATGGCCAATTACAATATCGTATCCTGCTTTAATCAAATCGATTAAATGCGTACAAGTTTCATATACATTGGCTTCCTGTTCACTAATAGTTCCTTTCTGATTGCTTTTTAATAAAGCGTTACCGCCAAATGCTACAACAGCTAACTTATTCATTTATCTATATTTATATAATTATTTTATTTTTTACCTAGAACTTGCGAAGTTAGAAAAATTCGCGTTACAACTAACTGATTTATAAAAGATTTGTGTGTGGAATTAAAAGAACTGCTGTGATAAATAAATAGCACGTTTTTCAAATCAATAATTTGTGATAAATTAGCCAAAAACAAGCGTTTATGCTCACTTTTATGAAAAGCAAAGTTTTCTGGACTTTGATAATTACACCTTTAATTAGTGCTTATTTAATCTTTTATTCGAATTTAGTGCCTGATAATCCATTGATAAGCAAAACATTAGGGATTGCCTTTTTAATGGCAGTGTGGTGGATTAGCGAAGCTGTTCCTCTGGCAGTTACAGCTTTAATTCCAGTTGCAGCCTTTCCATTATTGGGTATAATGAATGGGAAAGACGTTTCCACTACCTATTTTAACCACATTATTTTTTTATTTATTGGTGGTTTTTTAATGGCATTGGCTATGGAAAAATGGCAATTGCATAAACGAATAGCACTAAAAATACTCTTGATTATTGGTGGTGGCCCTGCACGAATTTTGTTTGGATTTATGTTTGCGACTGCTTTTTTATCTATGTGGATATCGAATACAGCCACAGCCATGATGATGGTTCCCATTGTTCTTTCAGTTCTATTAAAACTGGAAGAAAAACTGAATAAGAAAGATGCTGCAAATTACTCTTTGGCCTTATTATTGGGCGTTGCTTATAGCGCATCTATTGGAGGAATAGCCACTCTGGTTGGTTCTCCACCCAATTTATCCTTTGCACGTATTTTTACAATTATCTTTCCGAATGCTCCTGAAATTAGTTTTTTAGATTGGTTTATTTTTGCTATACCATTGAGTATTAGCTTATTCATACTCGTTTATGCCTGGTTATATTTATTATTTCGCCCTCGTCAGAAAGGAATAAAATTTACGAATGAAATTTTTAAGAATGAATACAAAGCTTTAGGGAAAGCAAGCTTTGAAGAAAAAACCATTTTTGTCTTATTTGCACTCCTTGCTTTTCTTTGGATGAGTCGATCAGGAATTTCCTTGGGAAGTTTTACCCTTAAAGGATGGGGTTACCTTTTTCCCAATCAATCTTATATTAACGATGGAACAGTCGCTATATTTATTTCCCTTCTTCTATTTATTATTCCTTCCAAAATTAAAAAAGGGGAAAAACTGCTCGATCAAAAAATCATATCAAAATTACCCTGGCATATCGTACTCCTTTTTGGAGGAGGATTTGCTTTAGCTGCCGGATTTACACATTCCGGATTAAGCCTATGGTTTGGAGAACAAGTGGAATGGTTAGGCCAATATCATCCTTTATTAATATTATTTGGAGTCGCTTTAATCATGTCATTTTTAACCGAATTGACATCAAATACAGCTACAACCGAAATGTTTCTTCCTATTTTAGCAGGCATTGCGATTAGCATAAACGTTAATCCGCTACTTTTAATGTTGCCTGCCACCTTTGCAGCTTCCTTAGCATTTATGTTGCCAGTTGCAACGCCTCCAAATGCCATTGTTTTTGGAACCAATAGAATTAATGTGATGCAAATGGCCAAAACAGGATTTATTTTGAATATTCTGGCGGTGATACTTCTCAGCCTATTTGTCTATTTCTATGGCCAGATCATTTTCAATATTGATATTAATCTGATGCCTGATTGGGCAATAAAATGATTTTGTTTAGCTGTTTAATCGATTTTAATGATTTTCTGAATATGTGCTTGATTCGAATTCTTTAATCTTAAAAAATAGATCCCTTTATTGTATCCTTCAAGAGAAAGTTTAAATACTCCATTTTGATTATTCAATAACTCGCTATAGATGATACGACCTTGGATATCAATTAATTCCAAGGATTCAAAATTATTTTCAGATTGATTCCATTGGATATAGCAGACAGTTGAAACCGGATTTGGTGCTACAAGAAAAGCATTGTTGGAATTGTGATTATCATAAACACTTAAAAGCAATTGAGCACTTGAAAAATCAGGAATTCCATAACCGTATCGATTATCTGGAGTGGAAAATTTAGATGAACTTTGTTCAACTGCGTCAATTAATTCCTTATTGTTGGCATTCGGTTTTGCCTGCCATAAACAAGCCATCATCCCTGCAATTAAAGGTGCTGAAAATGAAGTTCCATTATTAGTTTGAATATCGTCAGCATAAACATCTGCTAAAACCGTGCTTCCACCTTGCGCAACAATATTTGGTTTTACACGCGAATCTGATTCCAAACCATAAGAACTAAAACTGGTAATTAAACCATTTGCATAAACAGCGCCTATGGATAAAGCACTGTCGGCATCGGATGGAGCAATAATGTATTTCCAGGCATTATTACCTTCGTTACCAGCTGAGTTTACGACCAAAATCCCTTTTGATGCTGCTAAATCTGCTCCTTGTGTGACTGGAATTGTATTGCCATCCAAATCGGCCCAAACATGGCTGGTACTGACATCATCAAATTCATAATATCCTAAAGATGAACTAATTATATCAGCTCCAACACTATCTGCAAAAGCTGCTCCTGCAATCCAGTTATATTCTTCAATGATAAACTCCGAGTTATCATCTTCAGTCCTTAATAGCCAAAAATCAGCTTCGGGTGCTGTTCCTAAAAATACGTCGGGTAAATTCCCTCCCATTACTGATAAAACTTGCGTTCCGTGTGAATGATCCGAAAAAACATCAGTCGATGGATCAACAAAATCATAAGTACCAAGAATTTGATCATTCAACCAAAGAGAACTAAATATAGTTCTTTTATCCACGTTTGTAAAGCCAGCATCTAAAATGGCGATAAGCATTCCATCGCCCTTAAAACCATTTTCATGCAATGAAATTCCATTAACCATATCAATCTGATTAAACGCTTCTCCATAAATAGAACCAGCATTGCTCGATTTAAGTGGAAAAGTTTCTTCTAAAGCAAATTTATTAACTGATTTCTTTTTTAATAATGGATCGTTAACTTGTACTACTTTAGATACATAAGATAGATTATTGATCGCATCCAAATCTTCCTGAGAATTAGTTTCAATAATTAGAGCATTGCTCCATTTTACTCGTATAATCAACTTTACTCCAATTGCAACAACTCCCTGAATATAAACAGGATCGATAGGAATATCAGTGATATCCATTGCAATACCCTGTCTGTTGCGTCGATCTATTGCTCGCTGCGACAGGTAATCTTCGGGCTGAGATAAACTATATGGAGACTGATCTTTATCAGTGAATTTAACTAAATATTTTGTGCCTTCAATTTGAGAAAATGCTTGAATCGAAATCCCTAAAAAAATAATAAAAATCAGTCTGCGCATAATCGGAGAATTTAATGTTTAATTAGCTTTTCACGATATTTTCCATCCTTGGCAATCAGCTCAAGAATATAAATACCTGAATTTAACATCGATATATCAATTTGTTGTTTATTTTCCTGATTTGTCCAGTTACCTGATAAAACTTCTTTACCCTGAAGTGAAAATAATCTCCATTCAAAAATTTGCGCGTCCTGGACTGCAAGGATATAGAACTGATTATCAACAGGATTTGGAAATATTTTGAAATTATTTTCGCTTGAAATTGGAGAATTAATTCCAGTTCCTATATCATCTGCCGAAATTTCTGAGTCTGAATACAATTTATACTCACCAGCAGCGAGATTAATCGTCATATTTACATCGGTCACCTCAAG
>CAYPOW010000051.1:11184-15697 GCA_964412145.1 uncultured Draconibacterium sp. | reverse complement strand
AGCCCAATGCCTGGCAAAGTAGTCGAAATCCCTGTAAAAATTGGAGATAAAGTTAGCGAAGGTACTGTTGTGGTTATTATTGAAGCAATGAAAATGCAAAGCGAATATAAAGTTAAAAAGGATCGCACTATAATTGATATTTTGGTTAAAGAAGGCGATGCCATTGATAGCAATCAACCACTAATAATTGTTGAATAAAAAAATGTAAACATGTCGAATAATAAAGATAAACACCAACTTTTTGAAGATAATAATAAAACCGCTGAATTAGGAGGCGGTCAGGCTCGTATTGACAAACAACATGCTGCGGGCAGAAAAACAGCACGCGAAAGAATAGATTTTCTACTAGACCCAGGGACTTTTGTTGAACTCGATAAATTTGTAACCCACAGAAGTACGGATTTCGGAATGGAAAAAACTAAATTCCTAGGTGATGGAGTAGTGAGTGGTTATGGAAAAATCGATGGTCGATTAATGTATGTTTTCGCCCAGGATTTCACTGTTTTTGGAGGATCATTGAGTAGAGCCAATGCCGATAAAATTATAAAAGTAATGGATTTGGCTATGAAAATGGGAGCGCCTGTTATTGGCCTAAACGATTCTGGAGGAGCAAGAATCCAAGAGGGCGTTGAGAGCTTAGCGGGCTATGCCGATATTTTCTATCGCAATGTAATGAGCTCGGGCGTTATTCCTCAAATATCAGCAATACTTGGACCTTGTGCCGGTGGCGCTGTTTATTCTCCAGCTATTACCGACTTTATTATGATGGTAAAAGAAACCAGTTATATGTTTGTTACTGGCCCCGATGTAATCAAAACAGTAACTCACGAGGAGGTTACACAAGAGGAACTTGGTGGCGCTATGACCCATAACGCTAAAAGTGGAGTTGCACACCTTACTGCCGATGACGATGAGCAAGCAATGATGATGATTCGCGAATTGATGAGCTTCTTGCCTTCGAACAATATGGAAGATGCTCCAATGAAGGCAAATACCGATGACGTGAATCGTATCGATAAAAAGCTTGATAATCTGATTCCAGAAGATCCAAATAAGCCTTACGATATGAAGGAGCTAATCCATTCGATTATCGACGATAAGCATTTCTTCGAAATTATGCCTTATTATGCACAGAATATCATTATTGGATTTGCACGCATGGGCGGAAGACCAATTGGCATTGTTGCCAATCAGCCAGCTTATTTAGCCGGGGTTTTAGATATTGACGCCTCCACTAAAGCAGCTCGTTTTGTACGCTTCTGCGATGCTTTTAATATCCCACTACTTACTTTAGAAGATGTTCCAGGATTTTTACCAGGTACAGCACAAGAATTTGGTGGAATAATTAAACACGGAGCAAAACTATTGTATGCTTTTGCAGAAGCAACCGTACCAAAAATCACACTTATTACGCGTAAAGCATATGGTGGCGCTTACGATGTGATGTCAAGTAAGCATATCGGAGCAGATATTAATTACGCTTTTCCATCAGCTGAGATTGCGGTAATGGGACCAGCAGGAGCAGTAAATATTATTCATCGTGCCAAATTAGGAGATGCTGATTTTATTGCAGAAGCTGTTTTAGACTATAAAAACAATTTTGCAAGTCCGTATAAAGCGGCTCAATTGGGTTATATCGATGAGATTTTCTACCCAAGAGATACACGTAAAAAAGTAATTCAGGCTTTGGAAATGACTCAAAATAAGTCGAAAAGCAATCCGGCAAAAAAACATGGAAATATTCCTTTATAAAAGCCGAAAAAAGTAATGAAGATAAAAGCCTGAAACATATTGTATTTTCAGGTTTTTTTCTGCTAACTAACATTTGTTTAAAACTTTAGCAGAAATATGATCCAAATAATGGGAAAATAAGGAAAAATATTTACTTTTGCAGACTAAAAATTGAACTATAATGGTTAAGAAAAAGAACACCAAAGATGTAACTGAAGAAAGATTAGAAGCGGTTGAAGAAGCTTTGACCAGAACGGAGAGAATTCTTGAAAAACATCAGAAAAATATTTTGACAGGTATCGCTGTCGTTATCATTATTGTATTGGGATATTTCTCATTTCAGAAATATTACCTTGAACCAATGGAAAATGAAGCTGCTGAACAAATGTGGATGGCTGAAAAATATTTCGGCTTAGACAGTTTGCAAATGGCTTTAGATGGTGATGGCAATTATGATGGCTTTTTAGACATTATTGATGAATATGGTATAACAAAAGCGGCCAATTTATCTAAGTATTATTCAGGAGTTTGTTATCTACGTCTCGGTGAATACGAAAATGCAATTGACTATTTAAGCCAATTTAAGTCGAGCGACCAGGTTCTTGCTCCAATGGCCTTGGGTGCAATTGGAGATGCTTATATGGAATTGGATGAAACCAGTAAAGCGGCCAGCTATTATTTAGATGCAGCCAACAAAGAAGAGAATGCTTTTACTGCTCCTGTTTTTATTCAAAAAGCTGCTTGGGCCTACGAATTATTAGAGAATTATGACAAAGCTCTACAATTGCAAAATCGATTGAAAAATGATTTTCCAAATAGCGCTGAAGGTCGTGAGGCCGAAAAATACATTGCTTTTCTAAAAGCTAAAATTAAGTAAGCATATTACAAATATAAATATCAAAATACCTGAGTTTCGGTTCAGGTATTTTTTTTTTGAATTAATTGTACCTTTACAAAACAAAAACTAGAGCATATGCGAATCGTTTTTATGGGAACTCCTGAATTTGCAGTTACTGCTTTAAAAAAGCTGATAGAGAATAACTATAATGTTGTAGGAGTGATTACAGCTCCCGACCAGGCCGCTGGTAGAGGAAAAAAAATTCGCATGTCTGCAGTTAAAGAATATGCGCTGAGTCAGAATTTAACACTTCTTCAACCTACTAATCTTAAAAACCCCGACTTTGTTGAAGAATTGCAAAAGCTTAAAGCCGATATTCAGATTGTAGTCGCCTTTAGAATGTTGCCCGAAGTGGTGTGGGCTATGCCTCCAAAAGGCACTTTTAATTTGCATGCTTCGCTTTTACCACATTATAGAGGTGCTGCTCCAATTAATCATGCCCTCATCAATGGAGAGACTGAAACGGGTGTTACTACTTTCTTTTTGGATAAAGAAATAGATACAGGTAAAATTATACTTCAAAGGAAGTGCGACATACTGCCAGAAGAAAATGCAGGAACTCTTCACGATAAACTGATGTTTTTAGGTGCTGAACTGATAATTGAAACCCTTCAACTAATAGAAATTGGGAACCTTTCCATCACTCCTCAAAACGAGTTAATTAGCAATTCCCTTTCTTTAAAAAAAGCACCTAAAATTTTCAAAGAAGATTGCGAACTGAACTGGAATCGCGATAGCGAAACTGTATTGAATAAAATAAGAGGATTAAGTCCCTACCCTGCTGCTTACAGCTATTTGAAAGAGAATACAGATCGAAAAACCTATTATTTGAAGATATTCAAAGCAAGTTTATCTAAAGATGCATTTCCAAAATCAAAATCCGGAACCATTTTAACTGATTCTAAGACCTATTTTTATGTTTGTACAGCTAATGGCATCATCTCAATTGAAGAGGTTCAACTTGAAGGCAAAAAACGCATGTCCTTAATCAATTTTCTTCATGGATTTCGTCTAACATCAGAATTTAGCTTTGTAAGCCTTATCTAGCTTGTATTACAGTGAGTTTTCAACTTTTTAGCCGCTTTATTAACAAAAACACCGCTTTTTCGCGTAAACACTTGCTTTTCTTGCATTATCCGTTATATTTGCAATAGTGAAAGAAAAACATATATTAATTAAAATCTATTTAAAATGAACAAAGCTGAATTAATTGAAGCCATGGCTACCGAATCTGGCTTAACAAAAGCTGATGCTAAAAAAGCATTAGATGCATTTATAAAATCAACTTCTGGAGCCCTTAATGTTGGTGACCGTGTTGCATTAGTAGGATTTGGTTCTTTTTCAGTAGCAACCAGATCAGCAAGAAAAGGCAGAAATCCTCAAACAGGTGCTGAAATTAAAATTGCTGCTAAAAAAGTGATTAAATTTAAGCCAGGAAACGAATTAGCTGGCAACGTAAAATAAGCTTACGTTAAAAGAATAAAAACTAACCCTGAAGATTTTCAGGGTTTTTTTTCGAACTTTTTTTTACCAATCGCGTAAAAACTAATTAATACTGCAAAAACATGGAAGACGAAAAAGATAGAGCCTGGAGCTTGAAAAATATTATCGTATTGCTTTTTACAATAGAGCAGTTACTTATTATTTATATAATCGCTTCAAAAAAAGGAATTGCACTCATTGACTGGTTTAGTAATCTATTCAGATAAATTGATTTCGCTTGCTCCTATCCAAAACCTATAAAGCCTCTCCGCATCTTCCATAGCATAATCAACGCCTATTCGCTTCCCAACCTGAATTTTATTTTGCGAAATTTCAATATTCTGATCTTCAATCCAAATAGCATTTTTATTGCTTTCATTTATTAATGGTATCCCTGTCATT
>CAYPOW010000051.1:8003-11084 GCA_964412145.1 uncultured Draconibacterium sp. | reverse complement strand
TACATAATTTCTGTTCGAGGAGTTCGTTTATTGCCGTAAGCATGCGAAGCTTTATCGTTGATACCGGCATAGGCCTCAGTTTCAAGTATAATTCCGGAAGAAATGCAATTTCCAATACGCGTATATAATACCTTACCAATTAATTGTTTAGCTAGCAAAACGACATCGGTATTTGAATAAAAAGTACTATCTAAAATCATTTTCTATCTTTATCCATATTCCAATACAATCGGCTTTGATCATCTTCCCGAATTTTATCACTGTCTCTTAACCAAGAGATAGCAGCTAATAAATTATTGATATCATTCCAATTAATTTCCAACAACAATTCATCCAATGCTATATGTTTTTTGCTCAAAATTGGTTTTATAATATTGACAACATAATCAAATTCGAGCTCGCTTAAAGCAGCTTTGTTTCGACTGAGACAAACATCGCATTTACCACAGCGCGATCCAATTTCTTCACCAAAATAGACAAGCAAAAGCTGATTTCTGCACTTATTAACTGTTGTTGTGTAATCAATCACAGTTTTTAAGCGATTTTTAGCTACAGCTTTTCTGGTTTTATACACTTCATGCGAAATACGTAAGTCGCTCAATGGCAATCGCTCTGCAATATAAGTAAGTTGGGGTTTTGTTTTTTCACTTTGATAATCAATCACTTCCAACTTATGCAAGGATTCTAAAATGGAATGCACCTGCTTACTCTCAGTTTGAAAAACTTTTGCTATTTGTAAAGGACTGATGCGAACCAATCCATCAAATAATCCACTATAAGTACGTAATAAGTATTTGATAAAAATATCGTATCGGCTATTTGCCACTTGAAATTTATACAAATCATTGCCTGTTAGCAAAATCTGAATCTTTGGAGGAGAATGGACACCTTCATTTAATAAAATATAGGATTGTCTTTCCAAGAATTTTAAAGCATTGTAACACACTTTAGGTTGAAAATTATAGTTGCGCGCAAAATCGATTAAATCAAAATCAAAGCTCTCTCCTAATCCTGATCCTACTGCCAAACGAAAATAATTACCAAGTGCCTGATACACATTTTTTATAGTCTCAATTGGAGGGTATGCCAATTCGAAGTTTTTTTGCAAATCTGCAATATCTGCTTTTTCCCAAAGCAAAACGGCAAATGCTTTTTGCTGATCGCGACCAGCTCTTCCTGCTTCCTGAAAATAGGCTTCCAGATTATCAGGCATATCCATATGCACCACAAATCGAACATCCGGTTTGTCAATTCCCATACCAAAAGCATTGGTAGCCACCATAATACGAACTTCACCCTGCATCCATTCTGCTTGTCGCCTGTCTCTTTCTGTATTGATTAATCCAGCATGATAATGGGTAGCACTGATACTATTTTTCACCAAAAAACTGGCGATCTCAGCCGTTTTACGTCGACTCCTCACATACACAATTCCGCTGCCTGCTTGTTTATTTACCATTCGCAACAGCGTTCCCATTTTATCTTCTTCAAAAGAAACAAAATAAACCAGATTGGAGCGGTTAAAAGATTGTTGTATGACATGATCCTTTTTAAATTCCAATTTATCCTGAATATCCTTTACTACTTCAGTTGTTGCGGTTGCTGTTAATGCCAGGACAGGAATTTCAGGCATATACGTACGTAATGTACTAATATTTAGATAGGAAGGACGAAAATCATATCCCCATTGGGAAATGCAATGTGCTTCATCAACAGCAATTAAATTGATATTCAATTTGGGAATACGATTTAAAAAATTCGGATCGGCAAGCCTTTCAGGCGATAGATACAAGAATTTAGCCTGACCATGCGTACACTGATTCCAAGCGGAGTCCATTTCGCGTGAGTTCATTCCGGAATAGATGGCGACAGCTTCTATTTTTCTCTTTTTTAAATTGCTAACCTGGTCTTTCATCAAAGCGATAAGAGGTGTAATTACCAAACATAAACCCTCCATTTTCAACCCGGCAATCTGGTAAGTTATTGATTTACCTCCTCCTGTTGGAAGCAGTGCCAATGTATCTTTCTTAGCTAAAACCGACTGGATAATTTCCTCCTGTTTTGGGCGGAAATTGCTATAACCCCAATATTGAATAAGAAGTTGTTTTATATCCATGACTTATCAGTTTCTGTGCTGAATGACTAAATTACGCTTTCTTTTAATACCTCACAATTTCAATTTGGTCTGCATCTGTTTTACTTCGCGCCGAAGCGAGTCGAGACTTTGTGCAATATCTTGGCGCATTTCATTTGCTTCCGGCATATCGGAACTGATATAATTTACAAATCGCCATATCTCACGAATCTCACTTATAAGCAATTCGTAAGGCTCGTAAAGGCTGTTTAAAGAATGCAGACGAAGCTTATTTTCCTTTTTGATAAGATTCTCTACTACTTTAAAAACAACGCCATCATCGAGGGTTAAGATGATGTAAGCTCCTTTGTCTTTGATTGTATTCCAGTTTTGCACGTATTCGCCTGTAACATAAGCTCCATCAGGAATAGGTAGCATAGAATCGCCACTTATCTGAAAGCTTCGGTATTTCTTCTGTTTCGATAAAAAAGGCAAACGAAAAGTAGGCAGAATTTTGATGTATTCCGGGTCAGCAAAACCGCTCGTATAACCTGCTTTTGCCTTTTCGGCAACCAATTCTATATTTTCTTCATTGTCCAATCCAACTGTAGTAGTGAGTATACGCAATTTGCTTCCTCTAATAAAAACATCGTATCCACGCTCCAGTTGATTTATCTGGCTATCAGCGAGTTTGCTTAAGTCAACCTTTATCAAAGTATCTATCGATACATTAAAATAATCTGACAAAGTCACCAAAGCCTGCATATTGGGATGTGCAACTTCATTTTCATAGCCGCTTAAAGTGGAGCGTTTCATCGATAAGCTTTGAGCTATTTCATCTTGCGTAAATCGCTTGCGCTTGCGAAGCAATTTTATATTTTGACTGAATATTGACATATTTTTGTTTTTCTTTCTTTATTATTAAAGCCCTTCAGGCTTTCTTTTATCTTATGTGCTGTAGTCTTGGGGCGATGCCCCAAGTTATAATATCAAAGCCTTTCAGGCTT
>CAYPOW010000051.1:5559-7903 GCA_964412145.1 uncultured Draconibacterium sp. | reverse complement strand
CATTATTAACTGATTAAGAACTTTTGTTTTTAGGCTGAAAGACTCTAATATTATAACTTGGGGTGGAGCCCCAAGAAACTATGTATATATAATTATTAGCCTGAAGGGCTAATATACATTAACTCCAAAAATATGTTGAATCATATTCTATTATATCATATTCTTTAATAAACGCTTCTATTTCTTCTTTATAAGTCATTGTTTTATGATGCTGCTTTTGATTAAGAATATACTTCTTCACCTTATCTAAAACGGAACTACTGACTGAAAAAGCACCATACCCAATCTGCCAAGTAAATCCTTTTATTCCTTTTGTTTTCAGCCATTTAGAACTTTGTTTTTTTACATCTTCTACTACTTTTGCAAGCGCGTAATTTTTTGACAATCGAAACAAAATATGAATATGATCAGGTACAGAATTTATTTTCAATGCGGAGCACTCTTTATTTTTTAATATCCCACTCATATAGGAATGTAATTCAGGTTCAATTTGTTCAGAAATGAAAGGGTATCTTTCTTTTGTTCCGAATGTAAGGTGAACATAAAGTTGTGATAATGATTGTCCCATAATTATTCTATTTATTAAAGCCCTTCAGGCTTTTTTTATCTTGTGCATTTGTTATCTTGGGGCGATGCCCCAAGTTTTGATATTAAAGCCTTTCAGGCTTTTGAAATATTTACTTAACCTCCTAATTTAATAGCTATTAAACATTTATTTATTTTAGACTGAAAATTTAAATATTACAACTTGATATTAATGCCTTTCAGGCTTTTATAATACTTACTTAATCTCCTGCTTTAAAGATTACGCAATTTTACTTAAAGCTGAAAGCCTTAAATAGTACACTTGAGATGAAAATTTCAATTACCCAGTTTTTAAACTTTCTATTACATTTCCATACTCCTAAATTATTAACTGATTAAGAACTTTTACTCTAGGCTGAAAGCCATAAATAGTACACTTGAGATGAAAATTTCAATTACCCGGTTTTTAAACTTTCTATTACATTTCCATACTCCTAAATTATTAACTTGATTAAGAACTTTTACTCTAGGCTGAAAGCCTCAAATAGCATAACTTGGGGTGAGACCCCAAGAAACTACGCATAAACAATCATTAGCCTGAAGGGCTAATATTTATTTATTAAAAAACATAACTATACTCTTCATTAAGAGGCTCACCTCATTCACTTTTTTCATTTTGATACTTGCCTTTTATATTCCAAATTGATTATATTGTAATCGTAATTTTGATTATATTTTAATCAAAGATACAATGGATTTTAAAGGAAAGCAAATTTATGTTCAACAATACAAAAGACCGCACCATAGTCCACCTCGATCTGGATACTTTTTTTGTTTCGGTTGAGCGTTTAATCAACAGCAAATTGATTGGCTTGCCTGTACTTATTGGTGGTTCTTCCGATCGTGGCGTAGTCGCCAGTTGCAGCTACGAAGCACGCCGCTTTGGTGTACATTCTGCTATGCCTATGAAACTGGCCAAACGCTTATGCAACGAGGCCATAGTGGTGCGTGGCGATATGGAACAATACAGTAAATACTCGCGTTTGGTAAGCGATATTATTGCCGAGAGTGCTCCTGTTTACGAAAAAGCAAGCATCGATGAGCATTACCTCGACATTAGTGGAATGGATCGCTTTTTTGGAAGTTTAAAATGGTCGCAGGAATTGCGGCAAAAGATTATACATGGAAGTGGGTTGCCTATCTCCTTTGGACTTTCGGTAAATAAAACGGTAGCCAAAATAGCCACAGGAGAAGCCAAACCCAATGGCGAACTGCAAATTCCTTTCGAAGGGATCAAGCCTTTTTTATTTCCCCTATCCATTAAAAAAATTCCGATGATTGGTCAGCAGACCTTTCAGTTACTTCGTTCTATGGGCGTATCCAATATCGAAACCCTCAGTCGGATTCCGCCCGAAATGATTGAGCGGCTTTTGGGGAAAAACGGCCTGATTATCTGGAAAAAAGCAAATGGCATCGATAACAGTCCGGTACAAAGCTATTCCGAACAAAAAAGCATGAGCAGCGAACGCACTTTTGAAAAAGACAGTATCGATATAAAAAAAATGCGTGCTATTTTAATTGGCATGGTCGTTCGCCTGGCCTTTCAGTTGCGTAAAGAACAAAAGCTAAGCGGCGTGATTAGTGTAAAAATACGTTATTCTAATTTTGATACCCACAGTGTGCAACAACGCATTCCCTATACTGCACTAGACCACGTTCTGATTAAAGCAGCTACGGAGCTTTTCGATAAACTCTACCAGCGTCGTATGTTAATCCGACTCATTGGTGTTCGATTTAGCCATCTGATTCAAGGACAACA
>CAYPOW010000051.1:1619-5459 GCA_964412145.1 uncultured Draconibacterium sp. | reverse complement strand
ATAAAGCTGACCACAAAGTATCACAAAGTTCAACACAAAGTATCACAAAGAAAAAGGGCTTAGCTCGCAAGCCAAACCCTTATTCTTCGATAAAAATTCAAATATCCTATTACAATTTAATACTCTGCTTTACATTTCGCGCTTTACGCGATTCGTAGCTGAATTCCACATTGCCTTTGCCTTCAATAATAAAAGCATATTCAACAGTTGAATACCCCGGAAGGCTGAGGAACTGAACTTCTGGCTTATACTCTTTAAACTGAATATCAGCAGTATACTTATTGTTTAGCTTTCCGCCAGCAAGTACTTTTGCTCCGCTCACTTTAAGCATATCCTGAGGGTATAATTTTTCTTTGATTGCTTTGGCAGTCATAGAAGAGATGGCATTGCTATTGCGCAGGCGAACGTAGACTCGATACATATTTTTGCCAATTTCTTCTGTTTTAAATACTTCCATAGTCACATCGGGAGTTTGAGAGGCAGCATAAATAACGGCTGAGGCATTGCGATGCACTAAATCGGGAAGCATAAAAGTATGCGGCATACGCGAGCTGTATTTAACCCATCCGCCTATTTCAATATCGCCATAAACCGGGTGCTTGTATGAGGTCCATTCTTTAAATAAACTTCCGTGCGCTAAATGATCGTTAAACTCCAATAGTTCACGTTCACGTGGATAATTTTCACGACGACTAAAACTTCTTGGGGGTTCTGCCTTTTTAGTTCCTGTTGAATAGGTTTCAGTTTCACGTTGAAACAATTCTCCAACAAAACCAAATGCACCAAAAGCATCGTAAGTAAAATCGGTAAAATCGCCATAAGTCGAATACAAATCTTTCCATGAAATCAAATAACGATAACCCGGAACTATTTTCTCTGCATTCTTGCCCAACACATCGTAAACTGCAATATCGGCTGCACTTAAAGGACCTCCTTCTTTGGTACTTGGGCCACGCAAAAACATTCCTCCATTGTTATGAAAAGCATAGACAATAATGATATTCTCTCTTTCGGCAATATAATTTGCAATTGCCTTTAAACCAACGCCTTCAAAAGGAAAGTAGCCTGCTCCGCGCTGAACATAATTGGGCTGCCAGCTGGAGCCCCAATTCCTGTTTGGATCAACATAACCTTCGGTATCTTCGTTTATCTTACCATCGCCATCGTTATCGATGCCTTCCTGGCCAAGCATCACATAATCGCCTTTTTCACCATCACGAATACGAACCATAATTCGTGGATCTTCACTATCAAGCTTGTAATTTCCGCCTTCAACTTTTTTTCGCATCTGGCAAATATTGCCATCACCATCCAAATCGTCGTACATATCTTCGTCGAATAACCCGTCGTTGTCATCGTCTTTAGGCAGGCGCAAAGAGCGGTTGCTATTCATCGTATTTCCATCTGCAAAGAAATGGTAACGACCATCCACATTTACCACTGGAATAATATAGTAAGCATTGCGATCGACTACATCAGTCACATCTTTTAACTGACCGTAATTCTTTAAAAGATAATCGGCAAAATAAAGAGCAACTTCTCCAGCCTGAATTTCATTTCCATGGATATTTGCATCGACATAAACACCCGGTTTTTCGTTTGCACTGCCTGTTTTTGGATTGTTGATTTCCAAAGCCCATATATCGCGATTTTCATCACTTTTCCCTACGAGCACTGCTTTGGTTAGATCAGGATAAGCTTTGTTTAATGATTTTACGGCATCTACTACCTGATCATAATTATAATAATGATCGAAGCGCAAAGGCACCTCAGTTTTTTGAGCTACTGCATTTCCTATAAATAAAGCAGAAAGCAGCAAGGAGAATACTATATTTTTAAAAGTATATTGTTTCATCTTTTTTGTTTTTTTTTGCTGTTTAATAATTTATTTTTCTGCTATTTAGATAAAGTAACTTGTTCTTTATCCGATCCTGCAAATTTGCTCTCCAAGTTAAGATTCAATTTTGTACCTTTTTTCGCCTGAATTATAAAGCTTAGTTTGATGGCTTTTAATCCGGCAACAGATTGAATGGAAGTACGCGCTTTGCCATTCGTAAACACAATATCCTTCCCTACAAGAGTAAGAACAGCTGGTGCAGGTTGTCCATTACGAGTGCCCATTTCGGTAGGAAATGGCAAATAATTTTCATTTTGGATCCATACATTCAATTTGTATAAATTATCGGAAATTGCTTCAATATCTGATTTTAAAATACTTAATTGAGGAAGTTTCTTGGCTAACTCAAATATCCAAGGCAATTGTAAATTGATCATCTTTTCAGCTTCCTCAAAAAGAGGCGTTGAATTTATATAGGCTTTCTCTCCTCCTATTTCTACTTCTCCTAGTATTGGATGATCGTAAGAAGTCCAATTTACAAATCCTTCTCCTTTTAAAATCTTCTGATCATAAGCCACAAAAGCCTTGGTTTTATCACTTAGCTCCCCTTCTTTTTCCGGCTTCGGCATATTTTTCATCATACCTACCATTTGTGCTGGACCCACTTGGCCCCCACTCATCATTTCAATTATTTTAGCAGCAGAGAATCGCTCTGGCGCATTGTTTTCTTTTAGAAAGCTTGCGATTTTTTCTTCTCCAAGTGCAACAAATTCATCGGAACTCATCTTTTCTACATCATCGAAACTAATTCCACTGCCCTCTTTTTTAGCCTCTTTTTCGGCCTTAGGAAGAGTGAAGAAGTTCATACTAAAAGTTGGAATACCTAAATGGTAATAAGACCACAATTCAAAAGAACCATCCTTTGCCTTTTCGGGAGCCAAACGCTCTTTTTCATAGCCTTTGGCTTTAAGGAAATCTTTATACTGCTTGCTTAGCTCTTTGTAAAATCCCAAATCTTTATCGAGAGGGTTTACAGCTGCACCTAGGCCTAAAAATCCGGCTACCATGGCAGGAGTCAATTCCATTCCTTCGGGAACCATAGGTTGAGCTAATTCAATTACCTCATCCATAGTATAAGTTTTGTCAGGATCAGCTCCAAATTGGCTAGCCATCCTTTTGGGGATTTTAATTTTAGTAAAATCGGCACTCCCTCTGCGTCCTCCTTTTGGAGCCTGAATACAAAAATCGCTTGAACCAAAGTTAAATGTGGCAGCAATTTCAGGGTGAGCGTATATAAACTTCATTATTTCAAATACTTCAGGTTCGGAACCAGGCCAGGCACCACTATTGTGCGAATTGGCTTTAAACAAATGGGGGAAATTAATTCCGCTATTTACACCGCCTTTTGGATCTTCGTTATATCGCCCATCTCCATCATTATCAACACCTTCCGTATACAATTTATAGATACCTTTTTCACCTTTGGCTGCATTTGCTTTACGCATAAAACGAGCATCAGCTTCTTCCGGAATCAAAGTTCCTAATGGATCAATTACTCGCATTTGCGTAATAAATCCATCGCCATTTAAATCATCAGGGCCATCTTCATCAACTGCATCATCCATATCATCGTTATATGGGCGATCATTGCGCATATTGTTCCACAAAGGATTTTCGAAATAATGATTGAGTGCATCTGCATTCAATACCGAAACCAGATACCAGGTAAATCTTTTCAAATTCTCCTCTTTTACTAATTCCTTCGCAAGACTCAGAGCAGCTTCAGTTGCTACCGGTACATTGCCTTCAGCGTTAGCCATCACAAAGATAGCCGGCTTAACTTTTTGAGCATTTTTTGTTTCGGTACCAAATTCGTAGATAGAAATTTGATTTCCACCAAAAGTTTGTGCGAGTTTGTGCACTTTAACTTTAGAAGCATTGGTTTGTGCAAGGGCATTTAAAGCTTGTTCTGCCTTTTTTGCCGATTTGTATTCCTGAGCTCT
>CAYPOW010000051.1:0-1519 GCA_964412145.1 uncultured Draconibacterium sp. | reverse complement strand
ATGGCTTATTTTGATTCGCTAAAAATTAGCAATATATTCTAAGATCATTCTTCAAAACTGCTTTCCATCCTACAGAGTTTTGTAATTTTACCAAAATTTAGAGGATATATATTCTCTGAAACTAAAATTATATTTTAAGTATTCTAACATTTTATATATGAAAACAACAGCATTTACTCAAACTCATGTGGATTTAGGAGCAAAAATGGTTCCTTTTGCAGGTTATAATATGCCTGTACAATACGAAGGCTTAAAAATTGAACATGAAACTGTTCGGAATGCTATTGGTGTTTTTGATGTTTCACATATGGGTGAATTTTGGGTTGAAAGTCCAAAAGCGCTTGATTATCTTCAAAGAATTACTTCAAATGATGTTTCCGCATTGGTTGATGGAAAAATTCAATATTCATGCTTTCCCAATGGAAAAGGCGGAATTGTAGACGATTTATTGGTTTATCGATTCAATCAAAATAAATATTTATTAGTTGTAAATGCCGCCAATATTGATAAAGACTGGAACTG
Source organism: uncultured Draconibacterium sp. (assembly GCA_964412145.1). Lineage (GTDB taxonomy): Bacteria > Bacteroidota > Bacteroidia > Bacteroidales > UBA12170 > UBA12170. The sequence goes on along the minus strand of CAYPOW010000051.1, from coordinate 997 downwards.
GTGTATGGAACAAGCCAAAGCTTTCGACTTGAAAATCGGGTCAGAATTAATCAATGCTTCTGATGAAATCTGTCAATTAGCTGTTCAAGGACCTTTGGCATTAAAAGCAATGCAAAAATTAACTTCTGCTAATGTAGTTGATATGGAATACTATACTTTCCAAGAGATCGGATTTGGCGGCCTGAAAGATGTCTTATTTTCTACTACAGGATACACAGGATCAGGAGGTTGTGAAATTTATGTGAAAAATAAAGATGCCGCTGTACTTTGGGCTAAAGTGATGGAAGCCGGAGCAGAATTTGGCATTAAACCCACTGGTTTAGGAGCTCGCGATACTTTGCGCTTGGAAATGGGTTTTTGTTTATACGGCAACGATATCAACGATACTACTTCACCAATTGAAGCCGGACTGGGTTGGATTACAAAATTTGTGGATGGCAAGGATTTTATTGATCGGGAAAAAATGGCAGCACTAAAAGCGAATAAGCCAACTCGCTATTTGAAAGCTTTCGAAATGATTGACAAAGGAATCCCCAGACAACATTACGAAATTTGCGATGCGGAAGGAAATACCATTGGCGAAGTAACTTCCGGTACACAATCACCGTCACTTAATAAAGCTATCGGAATGGGTTATGTGGCCGCCGGGCATCATAAACTGGGAACTGAAATCTATATTAAAATTAGAAATAAAATACTGAAGGCGGTTATTGTAAAATTGCCGTTTTATAAGGGATAAGATTATATCTTAAATTACGATGGGTCGGAAAACGAACTAAGCTATCGTACTATTTATTTTATTTAAAATATTGATATTTAAATATTTACGGATCAAGGACAAAACTTGGGTCACCGTAACTTTTAGGGATCATCAACAAAACTTGGATTCTCTTATTTTTAGTAAAAACTATTGACTAACCTAAACAAATAGAATTAGATATAGTTTTCATCTCCATATGGCTCAAGATAACAACTAGGATTATATGGCTGTTTATAA
>CAYPOW010000050.1:0-15855 GCA_964412145.1 uncultured Draconibacterium sp. | reverse complement strand
ATTTTGTAGCAGAAGTTCAGGCATCTTTAATGGATGGTGAGCCTTTGAGTGCTACGGATGTTCGAATTTTTGGAAATAGAGCTTATGTAACTTATCACCGTCAGGGAAGTGAATATGCTGGAGCTATTGAAATTATCGACATTTCAGATCCGGGATTTCCTGTAATCAGAAGCTATATGACATTTACTGATACAGATATCAATACACTTGCTATTGATGATAGAGGTTCTGAATCTGGTGAACAAAAAATTTGGTTGGCAGGCTCAAGCTTCAAAAAAGGAGCAGTATTGCGTCAGGTTATTGCCGTTGATGGATATTTAACAAGTGATGTAATTGACATTCCGCTTTCTAGGGCCATGTCAAATGGAGCTACTCCTAATGCAAATGGTATTGGGTATACAGATCAGTATATTTATATGACAGCTGGAAACAGTTCAGGTGGAACTTTCCAACTCGATAGAGCCACTTTAAGTATCATTGCCAATGAAGAATATTCTGATGCAAAAGCTATAGGTTTAAATGGTGCTTATAATGGCGCATACCAACTTTCTTTGGTTGCAGGAGATAATGCAAAACTTAAAGTTCATAGAGTAGGATCTAGTCGCGCTCTTGAAAATTCCTGGGATTTAGGTTCCATAGTTCACCAAAATGTAGCTGAGCCTTATCTTGGTAAAGCAACTGTCACCATGCGTAACGGCGAAAATATAGCCTATATTGCTATGAACCAAAATGGTATGAAAGCTATTGATGTAACAAACGGAAATGTTGTTTATAATTCACCTGCTGGAATGCTTACAACCGGAAATACTCACGGATTAACAATCGATGATCAATATATTTATATGGCTAACAGCGATGATGGATTATATATCGGTCGTTTCCCTGAAGGTGGCGGAGAAATTATTCCTGTTCAACATTGGGATTTAGATGAAACAGGTGCTTCAGCCAATATGGTTCAAACAGATGGTGATTGGGTTTTTGTTGCCAAAGGTGGCGGAGGATTAAAGATTTTACGTAAATTGACTGATATCGTCATTCCTCCACTTTGTGATTGGGATGAAGATGGCGCTCCAACATGTAAAGACAACCCTGAAGTCTTATGCGAAGATTTAGTATCTGATTTCAATGTATTGCTTCCTGAATATGAGAATGCAATTGAAAATCAGCCTGAGCTATTTGATCCTACAAAAAGAAAAGAATTAGTTTTAACTGAAACCGCTGATGTATCTGTAACTTTTGTTTCAGAAGGCGCAGGATTTACTAATACTTTTGGATTCTATACTTACAATGAAAATAATCCTCCTCAATCAGTCGAAGATATTCAAAGCAGTATGCAAATTATTTTTGCAAATGCATCTTCAGGTTCTAAAGGAACTTTGGAAGAAGGAGATAGAATGTATTTAGGAGCCTTTGAGGCTGGTACGGTCATAGGTTATTTTATAATAGCCGATGGATGGAATGGATCAAATGTAACAGAGGGTTTATACACTTTCTATACAAATCCTGCATTCAATCGCGATGGAACGCAACAATCTATAATGATGTTCAGCGAGCGCTGTAGCTCTTTACTGACAACATTTGAGGACGTTCATATAAAAGGAGGAGATAAGGATTACAACGATATAGTAATAAAAACTAGCGTAACACCGATGTCCGCCATGAATACTACTGATCTAGTTTTACTACCAGCAGCTAAATAATTACTTGAAGGTTGACATTTGAAGGTCAGTGGGGGATTGGTTTCCTCTGCTGACTTTTTTTATGCAACTAATCTTTATTCGTTTCGTATGAATACTATTATTTATTTTTAATTATTGAGATAACAATCCAAAACAAATGAAAAATTATATTTTCCCAATTATTGCCTTATCCTTTTTTGCGCTTATTGTTTTTCCTTCCTGTAAGGATAAAAAGACAACTGAGAAAAAGAACCCTATTGAGGTGCAGAAAGAAGCCCCAAAAGCTATTGTAGCTCAGCCTGTTAAAGAAGAACCCATACAAGTAGCACCTCCGACTGTTAAGAAGATTACTGTAAAAGAAGGAGAGTGGCTTTACAATATTTCACGCCGTGAGTATGGAACTGCACTAGGTTGGATTAAGATATACAATGCCAACAAAGCATTAATTGATAATCCGGATTTAATCTTTCCCAATCAGGAGTTGATAATTCCTGAATAAAATCAAATGAGCAAACGCTTATTTATTGCTATTCCAATAAAAGCCCAAACTCTTCTTATGGAGCAAAAGGCTTTCCTTGTTTCTAATCTGTCTGAAGAAAAAATTAATTGGGTAAAAGAGGAGAATATGCACCTCACCCTAAAATTTATTGGCAAAACATCCAATAAGATCATACCTGAAATTATAGAAGCAATTGATAAAAGTGTAAAAAACATGCCTGCTTTTCCTATGCAGCTAGAGCGAATTGGCATTTTTGGAAGCAATTATCATGCACGGGTAATATGGATGGGTATTAAAAAGAATGATCAATTATTAAAATTATATCGGCAGCTGTTACAAGAAATGGAGGGCATCGGCTTTCTTGATGACCGCCAGAATTTTGTACCACATCTCACTTTAGGAAGGGTCAAACAAATTCTTCACAAAGATCATTTCAAACGCGTAATGGAAAGGGCTGAAAAAGGATTTATTCAGGAAACTTTAATTGATGAGGTAGTCCTTTTAGAAAGTATTTTAACGCCTGACGGGCCGATTTATAAAAGCGTAAAGAACTATAAATTAGGAGATTAATAAATTTCTATTTGTTATTATATTGATTCATTGTTGTCGCAACACCTGCAGTACCAAAACTTAAAATCATTTCTACAGCCAAATCTATTCGCTCAGAAACTATCCCTTTTTCACTTGCTTTCCATGGACTTAGTACAAAATCAGCCTGACGACCACGTGAATAGTCATTTCCTATTCCAAAGCGTAAGCGAGCAAAATTAGCTGTTCCTAGACTTTCAATAATATTTTCTAATCCATTATGACCTCCGTGACTTCCTTTTATTCGCATGCGCAAGGCGCCAGGTTCCAGGGCAATGTCATCAGTAACAACAAGCAGATTTTCGAGATTTATTTTTTCTGATTGCATCCAATATTTTACTGCTTTTCCGCTTAAATTCATATAGGTGCTTGGTTTAATCAGCACAAATATTCTCCCTTTGTGTTTAATGCGGGTAACAGCCGCTAAATGCTCAACGTTAAATTTTTCTTCTTTTTCATTGGCTAGGGTATCAACAACATCAAAACCAATATTATGGCGCGTATGGGCGTACTCAGCACCTAGATTCCCCAGACCAACAATCAGATATTTCATTCGTTTTAATTTAGGATAAAAATAAGGTTCTTTTATGGAAATAAAAAAAGGCGTAAGAATTTCTTACGCCTTTTTTAAATTTTAAAGCAAAATTATTCTTTAGCATCAGAAGTTTCAGCGCCTTCTGCTGATTCTCCTTCCCCTTCAGTTTCTTCTTCTTCCTCCTCGTCAAGTATTCCACGAGCAGTTTTAACGCTGAGCACAACATTGTTAGGATTATCAAGCATAGTAATTTTATCAATCTTGATATCTTTAATCTGGATGCCCATACCAATTTTTAAATCGGAGATTTCGATAGCTATATTTTCAGGAATATCACTGAATAATCCTTTCAAGCTTAGTTTGCGCATTTTAACGGTTAATTTTCCGCCATTCATAACTCCAACAGAAACTCCGGTTAAAACAATCGGTATACTAACTGTAATAGGCTTTTTTTCAAGAACCTGTAAGAAGTCGGCATGCAAAACGGTATCGCTAACAGGGTGATACTGAACATCTTTTAAAAGTGCAACATAGTTTTTGCCGCCAATTTCAAGATCAACAAGATACACATCTGGAGTGAAAATTATTTTGTCGAATTTTTTTCCTGGAAGTGTAAAAGAAACTTGTTCTTCGCCACCATACATAACACAAATAACATTGCCTGCTCTGCGTTGTGCTTTTGCATCTTTTTTCCCTACGCCCTCTCTAGGAGAGCCGCTCATAGATACTCTTTTCATTGTTTATTAATTTAAATTTATAAAATAGTAGTGAACTTAAAATGATCACTAATGGATTCAAAATTATGAATACGACCTATTACATCCGCAAATAATGTGGCTGTAGATAGAGCTGTAATTTTGCCTTCAGATTTACGAGGCAAAGTATCGGCTATAATAACTTCTGTTATAGACGAGTTTTCGAGACGCTCCAATGCTTTTCCTGAAAATACTGCATGTGTACATACAGCACGAACACTTTTTGCGCCTTGCTCCATCATCAAATCAGCAGCCATTGTAATTGTTCCAGCAGTATCAATTATATCATCAACCAAAACGATGTCTTTACCAATCACGTCTCCAATCACCTGCATCTTCTGAATCTTTCCATCCTTTTCTCTTTGTTTGAAGCAAATAACCAAATCAGTATTCAGGAATTTAGCATAAGCAGCAGCCCTTTTCGCTCCTCCTGTATCAGGTGAAGCCATTGTAATTTCACCTAAATTGAGGCTTTGCAAATAAGGAACAAAAATTGAAGAAGCATAAAGATGATCTACTGGCAAATCTACAAAGCCTTGAATCTGATCTGAATGCAAATCCATAGTCACAAGACGATCAACACCGGCAGCCACCAATAAATTGGTTGTTAATTTAGCGCCAATTGATACTCTGGGTTTGTCTTTTCTATCCTGACGCGCAAATCCAAAATAAGGAATTACAGCCACTACTTTTTTTGCTGAAGCACGCTTGGCGGCATCAATCATCAGCAATAGCTCAAACAGATTGTCGGTAGGGGAAAAGGTCGACTGAATAATAAAAACAGTATTCCCTCTTATAGAATGATGATAAGAAGGTTGGAATTCACCATCGGAAAAAAGCGAAATTGAGCTTTCCCCAAGAGGCTGACCATATGCTTTCGCAATATCTTCTGCTAAGTATTTTGTGGCTCTTCCGCTGAAAATAGATACATTTCCTTCCATTATTTTTCGGCTTTTGGTAACTGCTTTAATCGGCGGCAAAATTAGTTTGTTTTTTCGGGAATGCCAAATAAATTTATGTTTGGAATATTTAAAAAAAAACTATCTTTGCAGCTCAAATTCAGCCCGGATGGCGGAACCGAATCAGTCGCAAGACTGAGGAGCTCCCGATAGACGGCGAATGAAAATGAGCCCGGATGGCGGAATTGGTAGACGCGTTGGTCTCAAACACCAATGAGGTAACACTCGTGCCGGTTCGACCCCGGCTCCGGGTACATCTTTAAACCGTAAACGATTAATATTTAATTGTTTGCGGTTTTTTTCTTTTAAATTTGGGCAACCAGTTCAAAAAACATTGATTTTTTTCCTTTTTTTAGGTGTCCTGTAGTGTTCGGTTTTTTCCTTTTTTATGTAAATGTGTTCATTATTGTCCATTTTTTCCTTTTTTATGGATATGTGTTCGGTTTTGTTCGGTCTTGTCAACTTTTTTTGCGCTATTTTACATAATTGACTTATAGGACAAAATACAAAAGGGGTTTAAGTTGAATAAAAGTAGAGGTTTTTATACGCGATTGTGAATAATAAGTACGAATAAATTATTTGAACACCTCAATAATATTATTTATAATTAGTGTGTTGACACTAAATATTTTGGCACAAGAAAATCAACATGCTTTTTCGTTTGAAGAAATAAAAAGTAATCGTCAAAATATTACTGTAACGCCAAAGCAATTCGAAAGTTACGATGGAACAAAAATCAATTATTACCAATTCATCCCTAAAAAACCAACTATTGCAAAATTGATTTTTATTCATGGAGGTGGCGCACACAGTAAATTAGGCTATTTTAATTTGGCTCAGACCTTAATGGACAGTTTTTCAATCGAAACAATTTTAATTGATATTAGAGGACATGGTTTGTCCGAAGGAAGGAGAGGTGACTGTCCGAGTATTAAAAGCGTTTATAAAGATATAAGTCAAATTATTCAAATTGCAAAAGAAGAAAATAGCTTGCCCGTTTATTTAGGAGGCCATTCTTCTGGTGGTGGTTTGGTATTAAATTACAGCAATTGGAACAAAAAAGAGTCTGTGACTGGTTATTTCTTTATTTCACCTGAGCTAGGATATAAATCTGATACTGAAAGGGAAAATCGAATACCATTTGCAACAGTAAAAATTTGGAAATTTGTCATAAATGGTATATCACAAGGCTTATTAATGCAACATTCCCCTGTAGTATTTTTTAATTATCCTAAAAAAATAATTAATGAAAACCCTTTGATATTGACTTCTATAACAGTGAATATGTCATTGGTTTTAACTCCAAATAATCCAAGCAAAGAATTTCAGAAAATAACAGAACCTATTGCAATTTTCATAGGAGAAATGGACGAACAATTAGAACCCACTAAAGTTATAGAATATGCAAATTTGCCTATTTCTAAAAATAAAAAAACTACAAAAAAAATAATAAATAATCAAAAACACCTGTCCATTTTGAATAATATCGGAAAAGAAATTGGAAATACAATAATAAGATGGAATGAATAAACGTCAGCTAATAAGTAGGACTCATAGCGGCCTGCATTCCGAAAGCTTTCGGAACCAGCGATGAGTCGGTGTTGAACTACATCCCGGCAATACTGTTGGATTTAATGCCTATGTACTTATTGACGGTTTTTTGATTTATCCTATTGGTTTTCAGGGAGTTATGGCACTTGGTAACAGCACTTCAAAAGAGCTGTAAAAAGTAAATATAAGAATTTGAATTGAACTATTAACCTTTGTGAGTAAAGAAAAAAAACGGATCGATTTAAACAGAATGCTTTCTTTCACAGTATCTTAAGTAAACCGATGCAGAGAGTTCCTTTGAAAAAAGCTATCCCGTAGGGATTTAGTTCAACACACAATAAAAGTAAGCGCTCAAAGCAGTTTGTCAAGGACAAAATAATTATAACTTTAAGACAATTAACAAATTGAAATCAAACTTGAAACTTCTCGCCTTCGTTTATTGTCAACTTTATATGTCATCCCCCTTTTCTCAGAGAACTGCCAGTAATTTCTCAGGCTAACTTTTTTCGCGTAGATTTGGTGTTAATTGAGTTGAGAAATGAAATTGTAAATAATTAGATAAAGCAACTCATAAAAGCGTTAGTCAAGATTAAATCGAAATGATGAAAAACGAGTTTAGATCATTTATATCCAATTTTCCTTTTTTAAATGCTGAAGAAACTGAAATTATAGTTGAAAACACTTTACTGCGAGAGTTCAAAAAAGGAAGTATCTTACTAAAAGAAGGAAGTATCTCAAAAAATTGCTATGCTGTAGTAAGGGGTTGTGTAAGAGAATTCTACATAAAAGATGGTTTGGAAAAAACCACAGCATTTTTTACAGAAGGTCAATCTGTCAACTCTTTTTCAAGCTATACTAATCAAGTTCCTTCTAAGCATTTTTTGGAATGTTCTGAGGATTGCCTCCTGACAGTTGGTAATCAATCTTTAGTTGATCAAATGAGCGAACGTATACCAAGACTAACAGAATTTATAACAAACGAAGTTGAAAAGGATGCTGGAGCACTTCAGGAGAGAATGGCCACTTTCATGACCTCCTCTCCCGAAGAACGCTTTTCAGACTTAATGGAGAATAATCCTGGCTTGATGAATCGAGTTCCACAACATCAAATCGCGAGTTATCTTGGCGTGACTCCTGAATCGCTAAGTCGAATTAAAAAGCGAGCCTATAGTAAAAACAAATGAACGTGTTTAAATCATAGCTGTATTCTTTATCCCCTTAATCAAAAGCCAAAAAGCGAACCAAAATTCAGCAATTACAGCCAAAACGAGCAAAGATGAAAATAACACAGAAAGTATCTCTGAATTGATTAATGTGAACTGAATAAAGCTATCTCCTGCATATCCAACACCTCCTATCAGCATTATAACGCCCAACCATTTGGGGGTTTTGCCCGATTTACGTATGACATAACCAAGCGTGAAAAGATGAATAGAAAAGAAAATCTGCCAAGCCATCTCCCCATACTTATGAGCTTTAAAAAAAAGAAGAGTCAGAGATTCCAACTCAGCTGAACTAAATACACTGAGGTATTCAGGCTGAGTCATAATTATTGCAGGAATCATATAATTAATAAGATTCATGCCCATGATTACGGCCATTGCAAGTCTGGAATAAGTAGCAATGGTCATTCCTGTATTGCTAGCTGATTTAAAAAGTTGATAAAGCATCACGGTAAGCAGAATTTCTAGAACCATTACAGCGATATCACCGGCAATGCCCCATCTGAATAATTCTTGGTGATTCAATAAATTCTGAAACGTAAGCACTGCATTTCCTTCGGCAACAATTTCGCCTGGCATATAACCTATACTAAATCCACCTATAATGGCAATAATAAGATATAAAAGACCAGCTAATTTCGAATACGTCTTTCCTTGAGTTTGAAGTTTTGATTGTATCATTTTTTTTAAGTTTTTATTTTATGCAAAAGTGGCTCTCAAAAGAAACTTATGCATTGACTTAAGATAAGAAATGAAATGTCAGGGGATTCTTTATAATGAAATTTGAGTATTTTGGTTGCTAATAATACAAAAACATATAACAATGTGTGTAGTTAATTGCTTCTGAATTTCCTGTCGGAAATTCCTCACACTTTTACTATATTGGGGTTTCTTAAACGGAAAAATCTCCGACATTTTCCACGCTGAAAAAATTACCTAAATCTTAACTTTCATAATCAAAATCACTTCCCAAATGAATAATTTTCTAAAAATATTAGATTTAATTTGTTATTGTTGATATATCAATTATATTTGCATCAAATATATTCACATCAAATATAAACAATATGAGAGTTCCATCGAAAACAGTTTTTTATATTATTGAGAAAACCATAAAGAGCTATAGAAAATTCGCAAATAGTAATTTTTCAAAAGTGGTTGATGATATTACCATCGATCAAAAATTAATCCTACAATATATTAATGATTATCCTGAATTAAATCAAACGGAAATAGCGGAATTAGTTTTTAAAGATAACGCATCTCTAACTCGGATGATCAATATTATGGTCAATAAAAAATTTATCAAAAGATCAATGAATGATGAGGATCGTAGAAGATTTAAAATCGAAATTACCTCCAAAGGAAAAGAGGTATTAAACAAATTAGCCCCCGTAATAGTTGACAATAGAAAGAAGGCCTTTTCCGGGCTTACCGAAGATGAATTGATTCAACTTGAGAAAACATTAAACAAAATTTTATCTAATCTAAAATAGAAATATGAAGACCCAGAAAACAATACTGATCCTAATACTTTTCGCTTCACTTCTATTAAGTGGGTCAAGTGAAGCCCAAATTTATCCGGATAAAAGTTGGTCAAGAGCAGAAAATCCTTCCCTTAGTGGATGGAAAGATATAGAACGCTCCATTTTTACACGTTATCTAATCGATAGTACCAATATTACTGGATTGGTTATTGTTCATAAAGGCCAAATTGTATTAGAATATGGGGATATAGAAGAAAATAGCTATATAGCTTCATGCAGAAAAAGTATTCTTGCTATCCTATTCGGAAAATATGTTGAAAGTGGTGTTATAAATCTTGACAAAACACTGGAAGAATTAAACATTAACGATGTGTACGAACTTCTTCCAATAGAGAAAAAGGCTAAAATAAAGGACTTAATCTCTGCTCGGTCGGGAGTATATTTAAGCGGTTCTAACGGAGGAGATTTTCGTAATTACGCTCCTGAAAGAGGTTCTGTAAACCCAGGAGTTCATTGGCTATACAGTAATTGGGATTTTAATGTTGCCGGATATATATTCGAGCAAGAAACCAACAAAAATATTTACGATGAGATAGAATCTCAACTTGCCATACCTCTGCAAATGGAAGATTGGAACAAATCTCTTCAAAGGAAAAGTGGCAATTATGAGATATCAAAATTTCCTGCCTATCATATGTGGTTTTCAACAAGAGATATGGCTCGTATAGGTTTACTCATGCTTAGAAAAGGTAAATGGAATGAGAAACAAATCATACCCGAAAAATGGGTAAATGAAATAACTATGCAACGTACTTCTTTCTTAGAAGCTCAAAAAAGTGTACCCCTCTTAAAAAGTGATGGACTGGATTTAGGTTATGGTTACATGTGGTGGTTAGTAGAAAACACCAATGATTACAGACTTAAAAATGCTTATTCGGCTCAAGGGGCTTTAGGCCAAAATATTACCGTCTACCCAGAAATAGACGTTGTTTTAGCCTTTAAGACTAAAAGCACCTACAGAAGGAGAAATTCCATCCCAACACAAATGAAAGTCCTGAAAAAAGCAGTTGAAATTTATAATCCCAACTAAAATATTTTATTACAATAAAATTCTTCCTAATGAAAACATTAAAATTTGTATTACCACTATTTTTTTTAACAATAACATCCTTTGCCCAAGAGAAAAAGTCAAGCCAAAAGCAACAACCAGAAAAAGAAAGTTTGCTTAATAATGAATACCTTATTGCTGTTCTAGACACAGTTTTTAGAGCTGAGCAAGAACCCATACGTTCGCGAGATGCTATGATAGAAGAGTATGGGGTAGAATCTAAACAAGCAAATAAATATCAGGAAATATACAAACGAAATCACATTGTTAATGAAAAAAAAATAAGAGATATTCTTGATAAATACGGATGGCCAGACATAGAAATTATTGGCGAACAAGGAAATATTGCAATTTGTGCCGTAATTCAACATTCAGACAATGAAATCAGGATTAAATACCTCCCTTTAATGAGAAAAGCTGTAAATGAAAAACAGTTGAACCCTAGGTTTTTAGTAAGAGCAGAAGACAGAATTGCAACAGAAAGAGGTGATCTTCAGATTTATGGTGGTCAAATGAAATATTATCCTGAAACGAAAAGTTTTAATGTATGGCCTATTTATGACCCTGTTAACATTGATAAAAGAAGAGCGAAAATAGGACTTGGGCCCATAGCAGAGCATTTAAAAAGAAGATTCAACTTTGAATGGAATTTAGAAGAGCAAATAAAAAGATCAGAAGAATTTGAGAAAGAACGACAGCAAAATAATAAATAACGGAATGCCAACAATGGCTAATGAAACATGGCAGTTCACACTCGGTAGAAACACGGGCTTTTCGTTCCCACTTTTCTTTCCGCGGAAAGAAAGGCACTCCGAAAATCTGCCATTTCATAGCCAAGTCATTGTAGCCAATTTGTCTATTGTAGACGCAATGTAACAATATCCTTATCCTATCATCTTAAATAAAACCAATCTAAAAGACCGAAATGCTAAAAAAAGTGTCCGAACGCAAAGAAGCTTGGAAAACAATCTTCATTTTCTTAACTATTGTCACAATTATAAGTTCGCTTTTTCATTATGCCATAGTTAATTTATACCCATCTCGAATATACATTGGCGCACTTATGTGGTGTCCAGCCATAGCTGTCATAATCACATTAAAATTAAAAGGACGATCCATTTCTTCTCTAAATTGGGATTGGGGTAATTGGAAATATATTCGCTTATCTTATTTTGTCCCTGTTTTATATGTCTTTATTACCTATTTACTCATTTGGGTTTTCGGATTAGGAGGTATACCAACTCAAGAAATAGTTTTAGATTGGGCTAAAGAACTCGGATTAGTTGGGATAGGAACATTAAAACCAACTTTTGCAGTAATTGTAGCCGTTATCTTGTTAGGAACCGTAGGTGTTATAAGAGCAATGGCAACTACTTTAGGAGAAGAAATCGGGTGGCGAGGGTTTTTTATCTATGAATTAAGAAAGGTTCTTTCTTTTACAGGTGTTTCTCTTTTTAGTGGAATTATTTGGGCTTCTTGGCATTGGCCATTAATAGTATACTATGGTGGAAATGTCTCTTTGGAATTGACAACTTTTTTCGTCGTTATAATTTCGATGTCATTTATTATGACCTACTACACCTTTAAGTCAAAAAGCTTATGGCCAGCAGTAATTTTTCATGCTGTAAGTAATGTATACGTTCAAAAAATATTTCCTCCATTAACATCAAAAATTGAAGGAACCGAATATTGGCTTGGCGAATATGGAATTATGTTTGCCATAGTTACCTTTTTATTTGGAATGTTCTTTTGGAGAAAAGCTATGAAAGAAAATTTATAAATTAAAAACATAATAATATGACAACTCTAATAGTAGGTGCAAGTGGTGCAACAGGAATGAATTTAGTAGAGCAACTTCTTAGTCGTGGACAAAACGTTAAAATAGTTGTTAGATCCATTGAAAAGTTACCCGAGTCGTGGAAAAACAATAAACAGTTACAAATTATCTCTGCAAGTATTTTAGAATTGAGTGATAAAGAAATGATGGAACTTGCATCTGATTGTCATTCAATCGCATCATGCCTTGGTCATAACATGAATTGGAAAGGTATCTATGGACGACCTAGAAAACTTGTAACTGATGCTACTCATCGACTATGTGATGCCATAAAAGCTAATAATCCAAAGAGTCCAGTTAAGTTTGTCTTAATGAATACTACCGGTAATAGCAATCGTGACTTATATGAACCTATTTCGCTTGGACAAAAATGCGTTATCAGACTTCTTCGATTAATTTTGCCTCCACACGTAGATAATGAAAATGCTGCGGATTATTTGCGTACCACGATTGGTCAAAACCAACAATTCATCGAGTGGACTGCTATTCGACCAGACAATTTAATTAATGAGGAAGAATTGACAGATTACGAAATACACCCTTCACCAATCAGAAGTGCAATTTTTGACACTGGTAAAACCAGCCGGATAAATGTTGGTCATTTTATGGCAAATCTAATTTTTGACAATGATTTATGGAATAGGTGGAAAGGACAAATGCCTGTAATATACAATAAGTCCTCTCTAAATTAAAAAATTTAGGTTCATGATTGCATCTGATATATTTTATGAATGATTAATTTAACTGCTGACAATAAGGTATATAGCGTATTAAAACGTACCATGTACTAACCGTTAGCCTCAATTAGGATAAACAAAATAAGAATGACTAAAAACAAGAAAATGACAAATAGCTTAAAAATAGTATTGACAATTGGTCTAATTTTTTTCTTTCAACAATTTGTAAATGGCCAAACCAATCAGAATATTCAGTTTTTGCAAAAAGTTGGTGCTTTGGATAGCATATATTCCAAAAGCCTTAAAGAGTATAGGAAATTTTATGTGCAACTTCCTGCGGATTACAGCCCTACTAAAAACCAAAAATACCCTGTAGTATATGTTTTGGATGGAGAAGTACTGCTACCCACAGTCAACAATGTTCAAAATTTCTATAGCGGTGGCTTTACGCCTGAAATGATTCTTGTTGGTATTTCAAACGATAAGAACAGAATGCGTGACTTAACAACATCAAAAGTAATAGAGATGTACGGAATGCCCTTTGAACAAGAAAACGGAGAGGCGGCCAATTTTAGTAAGTTCATAGAGACCGAATTAATTCCATTTGTAGAAAATAAATATCCTGTTACTAATTTCCGAACGTTAATTGGTCATTCTTATGGTGGCTTGTTTGCGATTTACACTCTAATTCATCATCCCTATTTATTTGCCAACTATTTAGCTATAGACCCAAGTCTTGATTGGGACAACCAAAAATTATTGAAGGAAGCTCAAGACATTCTATCAAGTAATGACTATCAAAGGAAATCTTTATTTATGTCTTTAGGAGGCCAATTAAATTGGCAGGATTCAACTATAACAATAGACAATGTTATGCAAGATACAACAGACTTAACCTTGTTTGCCCGTTCTAATATTGCATTTTCGAATTTGGTTAATCAAAACACCAAGAACGGGTTATTTTTTGACTGGAAATTTTATCCAAAGGATCTGCATGGTACAATTGCTTTTCCTTCCATAATGGATGGTTTAATTTCTGTTTTTCAATGGTACCAAATGGAAAACACCGATAAAATAAACTCTTTTGATACTTCAAAAGAAGAGCTATTTGGTATTATAAAATATAGAGAAGAGAAGCTCAAAGAGCATTTTGGATATTCGGAACCTCCATATCCAGAAGAACTTTTAACCATGTCAGGATATATGAACATGGATATGAATCAACCTGAAAAAGCGAAAATGTACTTCGAACTTGCCATTGAATTTTATCCAAATAGTCCCAATACCTACGATTCTATGGCAGATTACTATGAAAGAAATAACGATTATGACAATGCTTTAAAATTTGTGACTAAAGCTTTTGAAATAAATGGTGATGATTCCTATAAAGATAGAATTGAAACCTTAAATAAAAAATAACGAACCGCTAACAACGTGTATGAAAAATTGCTGTTTTTAGGCTTAAAAAAAAGACAATGAACAAAGAATCATTCCTTCGGGAATTTATGGATGAAATCTGGAATAAACAGCGTTTTGAGAAAGTTGAACAATATGTTCATACAGCATATACCATTCATCTTGACACTACTGATCCTTGGGTAGGGAGAATCCTAAATCACACTAAATTTAAAGAGCGATTGAGGTTTTCATTCAACTCATTTCCAGATATGAATTTTGAAATCAGATCAGCAATTCAAGAAGAAAATCACGTTGCAATAACTTGGATTCTAACAGGAACAAATCTTGGAATGATTGGAGGATATCCACCAACTAAAAAAGCCATTAATACTAAAGGAATGACTATTTATCATTTCAAAGACAATTTGATTAGGGGACACACTCAAGTTTTCGACAGGACAACTGTAATGAAACAATTAGGATTTATGTAATATGAAAACAAAAAAGGAACTTAACGAACCTTTGATATGGAGTTAAAATAGAGGGTTTTGGATATTGAAAAAATAACAAAGAATATTCAAAACCTGATCGAAAAGAATATTCAAGACTATTAAAACTACAGCCAACAATTAATTTAAGAAACAGAACACTGATATGAAATATTTAAAACTCACTATACTACTTTTATTAAGCGTATCTATATATGCGCAAAATGCCACTAAAACAAAATACTATCGTCATTTACGATACAATCATGTATCGCCATATATACAGCTTTCGGGAACTTATCCCATTGATAAAAGTACAGCTGAGAGTACATCACATTATATGTTTATATATGATAGTAATAACAGACTTGTAGAAATAATTAACAATCATTATTTTACTGAAAGAAGCCACCCATTGGCGTCTATAGGTGCATACAGAACTCTATTTACTTATGAAGGTAATCAGGAAACACGAATTTATTATGATAAAAACGGAATAAGAATTACCAATGATAGAACCGTTTTTAAAGAGGTTTTTTCAAAAGACAAAAAAGGTAATTATACGAAGCTAGAATTCTTTGATGTTGAGAGCATACCTATGGAATCTAACTGGGGAACTTCTGAATATCAATGGTCTAAAAAACGAAATATGGTCATTGAAAAACGATTTAATTTAAAAGGTGAACCACGAGATCTTTCTAGTTATTTTGAATTTAAAACTACAGGAATGCTTTTTAGAAAAGATGGTAGTCCTATTGGTCATTATAATTTAAATGAAGATTTAGAGATTGCTAATAATTCTATTGGTATCGCATCATATCAAGACACGTATGATGAATCTGGAAATCATGTAAAATATACCTATCATGATGAAAACGATGATTTTGTAATGAATCAATATGGATTTTCCATTGGTATAAAAAAATATGATTTTATTGGGAATTACATTCAACAAGAACATTACGATCCAAATATGACATTTTTAAGAAGCAGAGACATAGCCAGCAGTCAACATGTTGTAAGCTTCCCTTTTTTTCGGGCCAATCAAAAATAGAGTTTTTTATTATTTAT
>CAYPOW010000049.1:14170-16053 GCA_964412145.1 uncultured Draconibacterium sp. | reverse complement strand
TTTTTCTAGGCGATTGGATTAGCCTTTTTTCTTATGGCGTGTTTGATGGTCAAACCTTTGAATTAAAACAATTTCAGTAAGACTTTAATTTTGTAAAGCAAAATTATCTAGCCGAACTGATCCCGAGCATTGCCGAGGGATCATTGAGGTTATTTTCCCCACCGATCACAGCGATAAGAAACTAATATGCATGTTGACACCCCATTCATGAACGGCGGGAAAGCTGATTAATGGATTTAAAGATGTTGTTTCACCAGTTGAATTAATTGATCAGCCTGCACAACTCCCGCTTGTCTATATAGCTGATTTCCTGATTTATACAAGGCTATTGTAGGTACATTTTTAATTTGCAATTTCTGAGCTATTGCCTGATTTTTATCCACATCAATTTTCAAAATTTTCACCTGCTCCCCCAAAGAATCTTTCACTTTCTTCAAAATGGGAGGCATCATTTTGCAAGGACTGCACCATTCTGCTGAAAAATCAATCAATACAGGAATATCTGATTTTATTATATCAAAAAAATTAGCCATTATTTTTTGTTTATAAATGCAACACTATGACAGGCAACAATAGCAGCTGTTTCTGTGCGCAATCGACTGGAAGAGATAGAAACCAAAATTACACCTGCCGTTTTTGCTTCTTCAATTTCACGATTGCTAAAACCTCCTTCCGGGCCAATAAAAATCAATAAATCTTCATTAGGTGTAGCAAATTCTTCTATCCGTTCTTCAAAAGAAGCATTGCACCAGGCTAAAAGCATTTTAGATTCTTTTTTTGCTTTTAGAAGCTCGCTAAATTTTATTGGTGGATTTAATATTGGATGATACGCTTTTAAAGATTGTTTCATTGCAGCCGTAATCACTTTATGGAGCCGATCTGTCTTTATCATTGTACGCTCAGAATGCTCACAAATTATGGGTGTAATTACATCAACTCCAATTTCGGTAGCTTTTTCTAAAAACCATTCATAACGTGAGTTATTTTTTGTTGGAGCAACGGCTAAATGCAAATGATAATTGCGCTTTCCATATTCAACTAGGCGATTAACAATTTGCAAGTTGCATCTCTTCGGGTGATTCTCAATCAGCTTTGCCTGAATCATTCTACCCCTACCATCAGTTAGCCATACTTCATCACCCATATTTAAACGCAAAACACGAACCGCATGTTTGGATTCCTCTTCATTGAGTTGATAGAACTCATCCTTCTCAATATCAGGCGTATAAAATAAGTGCATCTTTTTATTTTTTGACTTTCCGAATGATTCTTTTTGGCATATTTACTGCTTCTTCAAATTCTTCCTGATCCATATCCTCTTTTTCATTTTGAGGAGAATCTTTTAGTCTCAGGCTATCCTCCAGTCTTAAAAGTTCTTCCTGATCGCGAATAGAATCATCTTTTATACTATCCATTTTCATTTCCAAACGCAATTCTAAATCCTTGGCTTTAATCTTATTGAGAATAATAATCGACTTATCGTATATAGAAGATATTGTTTCTTCGTTTTGAGAATAATAAGCAAGATTTTCTAAAAAATCGCCTTTGCTAATCTTGTATTTCTCAAAAAGCAATGGGTAATACACATAATCTGAATCATTTGAACCTCTTTTGTTGTATGGAATTTCATTGAGATAGGCTTCAATTAATTGCACTTCCGCCAGTACTTCCGACATTTTTTCTTCTGTAAGTAATACTTTTGGTAAATTCTCAGGTACTTGTTTTTTTTCACCGCAGGCCGAAAAGATAAAAAGGATACCCAGAAACCCTATTAAAAGACGAATATTCATTTACGTAAAATTTTAATTGCAAAGTTAGGGTTTTCCTTGTTAAGAAATAAAATACTAATTCCCTACATCCGACATATACTTGATACGCATCAG
>CAYPOW010000049.1:1224-14070 GCA_964412145.1 uncultured Draconibacterium sp. | reverse complement strand
CCATATTTGGCAGCTTTTCCGGCACCAACTCCTGAAATATGTTTTAACTCTTCTAAATTAGTAGGGTATTGAATAGTCATATCTTCCAAAGAAGGATCCTGGAAAATAACAAAGGGTGGTAAATTTTCCTTTTTTGAAATATCGCGACGCAAATCCTTCAGCATATTGAACAACATCGTGTCGAGTGCATCGGTTTTGGCTGCTCCCATTGAAGAACCTTCGTCATCCAGGCTATCGTAATCATGGTCTTTGGTGAGCATTATCGAATAGGGCTTCTCCAAAAAATCATATCCGGTAGCTGTTACTTTTAAAAGACCATAATTATCAATGTCTTTAGACAACAAACCCTTTATAAGCATCTGACGCAGAACAGCATGCCAGTGTTTCGTGTCATACTCCATTCCTTGTCCAAAAACTTCCAGGTTATCGTGTTTGGCATTTTTAATATCGGCATTTTTATCCCCCACTAAAACATTGACCAAATACTCACGCTTAAACAATTGTTTTACAGCTAAGACAGATTCAATGGCTAATTGCACTTGCTCCTGGCCTTCAAATCGCTCTTTTGGATTCAAACAATTATCGCAAGAGCCACAATTTTCCTGTGTATATTCTTCTCCAAAATAATGTAAAAGCTGACGATGCCGACAAACGGATGATTCGGCATAGGACGTAGTTTCCTGCAAAAGTTGTTTTGCAATTTCCTGTTCAGCAACGGGTTTGTTTTTATTGAACTTTTCAAGCTTTTCAATATCGCGAATGCTGTAAAAAGTGATGCAATTTCCTTCCCCATCATCACGACCGGCACGTCCGGTTTCCTGATAATAGCCTTCAATGCTTTTAGGAATATCGTGATGTATCACAAAGCGAATATCTGGCTTGTCGATTCCCATTCCAAAAGCAATAGTTGCAACAATAACATCTACATCTTCCATAAGGAACATATCCTGATTCCTTTTTCGCGTACTCGCATCTAGACCTGCGTGATAAGGCAAAGCTTTAATTCCGTTAACTTGCAGTGTTTCTGCTATTTCCTCAACTTTTTTGCGGCTAAGGCAATATACAATTCCTGATTTCCCTGGCTGAGTTTTTATATATCGAATAATATCTTTATTAACATCCTTTGTTTTAGGTCGTATTTCGTAATATAAATTAGGGCGATCGAAAGAAGATTTATAGATCTGGGCTTCTTCTATGTTGAGATTTTTTAAAATGTCCTGTTGAACTTTAGGCGTTGCTGTTGCCGTTAACGCGATCACTGGCACATTATGTCCAATGGTGTCAATAATTGGCCGTAAGCGTCTGTATTCAGGCCTAAAGTCGTGGCCCCATTCCGAAATACAATGCGCTTCGTCAATAGCATAAAAAGAGATTTCAATTTGCTTAAGAAATTCTGCATTTTCTTCTTTTGTTAAAGACTCTGGGGCCACGTATAAGAGTTTTGTTTTTCCACTTAACAAATCTGCTTTTACAATACCTAATTCCGTTTTTGTTAAGGAAGAATTCATTACGTGTGCAATTCCTTCATCGGCACCAAAATTACGAATGGCATCCACCTGATTTTTCATCAAGGCAATGAGTGGCGAGACAATAATTGCTGTACCAGTATTTATCAAAGCCGGCAGCTGGTAGCACATCGATTTACCACCTCCTGTAGGCATAATTACAAAAACATTATCGCCTTTAAGCAAACTATCAATAATTGGTTCCTGATTTCCTTTAAAAGTATCAAAACCAAAAATTTTCTTTAATAACTCTGAGAGCGAATATTTATCCTTATTTAATGACATTATCTTCTTTTTTTCAAATAAAACACTTTATACTGATGGCTAAAATGTGTTTTTATTATCAGGTCTCTCTATTTTTTTAATAATATTGTTCAAAACAAATATAATAAAAATAAAACACAATAACAACAAAGAAATTATACTGTTATGCAGACGCAAGTCCTTAAAAGCGCGCGCGAAGGTACGCATTTTTTTTAATGATTGCTAGTTAATTTTTTGACAAATTATTCCTGTCGAAAAGGCTTTTATCTTTCTTTCTTTAAATGTGGTTTGCAAACAATTATTCATAATACCCTAGTTTCTCCAGTAATTTTGGCTTTTACATTTTTCTACAGAAGAAAAATGCTGGCTTCTAAAAAGAAATTATCTTTGTCAATCAAATACACTATTTTGAATAAAAGCAGCAACATCAAACAAATTGCAATTCGAACCATTAATGAAGAGGCATCAGCTATTTCTAAATTATCATCTTTTATTGACGATCAATTTGAAAAAGCCGTACAAATTATTGCCAATTCAAAGGGTCGGCTTATAGTTACAGGGATTGGAAAAAGTGCAAATATTGCCAATAAAATTGTTTCTACCTTTAACTCTACGGGTACAGCGGCCGTTTTTATGCATGCCGCTGATGCCATACATGGCGATTTAGGCATTATCCGGGAAAACGATCTCGTTATGTGTATTTCAAAAAGCGGCGAATCACCAGAAATAAAAGTTCTAATTCCCCTTATCAAAGGATTTGGAAACACAATTATCGCACTTGTCGGAAACATGAATTCATATTTGGCTATGCAATCCGATCTTGTTTTAAACGCAAGTGTTGAAAAAGAAGCGTGTCCTAATAATCTGGCTCCTACTTCAAGCACCACAGCACAATTGGTTTTGGGCGATGCACTAGCCGTTTGTTTATTAGAACTAAAAGGATTTTCTACTTCCGATTTTGCTAAAATTCATCCTGGAGGAGCACTTGGAAAACAATTATACTTGCAGGCAAAAGATATCATTACTCAAAATGAAAAGCCAGAGGTTCAGATTACTGCAACAATTCATATGGTTATTATTGAAATGACTTCCAGGAGATTAGGAGCAACTGCTGTCCTGGAAGGAGAGGAATTAGTTGGCATTATTACCGATGGCGATTTGCGCAGAATGCTCAATGAGAATAAGCAAATCAATCAACTATCTGCACAACAAATTATGACTAAAGACCCAAAAAAAATCAGCGAAAACACACTTTTGGTTGACGCTTTAAATTTAATGCGAAATAATAATATTACGCAATTACCTGTTTGTCAAGGTAATAAATATTTGGGCATATTGCATTTACACGATATTTTGAAAGAAGGAATTTTATAATTCATAAAGAAATGCTTTTAAGAACTGAAAATATATCAAAAAAATACGGCAAAAGAACGGTTGTAAAAGACGTTAGCATAGAAGTAAAACAAGGTGAAATTGTCGGATTACTTGGCCCTAACGGAGCAGGTAAAACCACTTCGTTTTACATGATTGTCGGTCTGATAAAACCAAATGCAGGACGCGTTTTTTTAAACGAAATGGAGATAACCAGCGAACCTATGTACAAAAGAGCACAATTGGGCATTGGTTATTTAGCGCAAGAAGCCTCCGTATTTCGCAGTATGACTGTTGAAGACAATATCTCTGCCGTTTTGGAATTCACTAAACTTAGTGCTGCAGAACAAAATCAGAAATTGGATTCGCTTCTTGACGAATTTGGCTTGCAGCATATTCGTAAGAATAAAGGCATCCAGCTATCGGGAGGAGAAAGACGACGCACAGAAATTGCCAGAGCCTTAGCTATGAATCCAAATTTTATTCTTCTTGATGAGCCTTTTGCAGGTGTCGATCCAATTGCAGTTGAAGATATTCAAGCCATCGTTTCTAAATTGAAAGAAAAAAATATTGGGATTTTAATAACGGATCACAATGTTCATGAAACCTTAAAAATTACCGATCGTGCTTATTTGCTTTTTGAAGGATCGGTTCTAAAAACAGGAACAGCAGAGGAATTGGCTGCCGACCCGCATGTTCGTAAAGTCTATCTGGGTTCTAATTTTGAATTACGTAAATAGAAACAAGCTATTTGATTTCCAATTTATGCTTTCCTATACGACCAAATCATTAAAATTATCGCAACGAATAAAAAAAGAATGGCTATACCAAAAGTAATTGTAAAGCCAAAAAACTCATACAAAAGAACGCCAATCAAGGGTGCAAATAATGCTCTTACACCAGTTAGCGATAAATGAATTGATTGCAAATCGCCCGCTTCTTCATCTTTCCCAAAATAGGCAGAACCAATAAACCAGACTAAGGACATGGTTGCGGCGAAAATACTTTGAAACAAAATATAAAACAGCAACATATAGTAAAACTTAATATTCAAAAACTCAATATGTGCTGGAAAATATTCCGTTAAAGCCAAAAAGAAAAGAAATAGCACCATCGATCCAAAAGTAATGGCGGCAAATTTTCGAGGGTCAATTCTACCTAAAAGTCGCCCAAAAAATGGCAACATCAAAATGGCTATGATATTGTATGAGTTTTTATAAAAAGCTATACTCGAATAATTCAAACCCAAGGCTCTGTCGAAATAAATTGTGATCACAGCAACAGTTGACATAAAGGCGAAACCATAGAGCATAAAACCTATTTCAAAATGCAAATATGGCTTATTTGACTTCATAAGCATCCACATGTTTTGCCAGGAACTTTGCACCGATTTCCAAAACGATTTTTTTATAATGCTCTGTTCCAGAGGTTTATATGAAATTTTTGAAAGCAGATGTATGGAACTTATTCCGAGCAGCGCAATAAACGGGAAGACATAGGTATAAGCATAGGGATTCCAGTCCAAAAGCAATCCATAGGCAAAAGTAACGACCAGCATTACAATTTTATTTAACGATGTGGCTGAGCTGTATAAATTGCTAAAATTCTCGTGGCGATACGCGCTTTTTAAAAACAAATTTATATTAGGCAATACGATAGGTGATGCTAAATAATACAAGAAAAAAATGGCCAGGAAAATTAAATGATAAATTCCATTTCCCAACATAGCGGCATCACTTTTCGGAAAAAGAATTAACAGAAATAATGGTGAGCGTGTAAGCAAAGCTGTAATCAAAAGTAATTTTTTCTTGTTTCGAATTCTACGAAGAAATTCGTTGATGAAAATCAAGCCCGTAAAAACAACGGCACTGAACTGAAAAAGCACACTCAATTCAATATTGCTTCCTTTTAAACTCTTAATAAAAACAAATTCATTTAAAGCTAAAACACCTATAATAAAACCTTCTAATATACTGTATATTAAATGAATACGAAATGTTTTCTTTTCTTTCGCATTAAGATGATTTGTTTTAAAAAATAACATGGTTTCGATTTGTGGGTGCAAATATACTGTTGTTTTTCCGGAGTTTGATTTGGATTTTTATCAAACTGAAATATTGAAAACTGATTGAGTTCTATTTATCAACTAAAAAAATATACTAATCTAAAACCATTAAAAAACAGTCTAAAAATTATTTATTGTAGTGTTTGGTAAATTTGTTGGGTAGAAATTTGTGAATTAGTGGTTTTTGCTAAAGGCATCACTTTATGAGTGGCATAATTATTATGCCACTAAAGCTCAAAAACACAAAAAATCACAAAATATTTTGAGTTAGTATATTCTTTTGAAGATATTTAAATAATTTCCAAATAAAAAATAAAATCTGCATCTCAGTTTCACAGACATAATTTTCGATCAAACAAAATGTCTATTTTTTAGCTTCAGCTTCTTTGGCTTTCTTCTTAAAAAATCTTCGGAGTAAAAAATTATGTTGCAATGCTTCCAAATCTTCATTTAATTTTTTAGAGCTGCTCTCTAAATTCTTAATGGTTTCTTTAAGATCAGCACCGCTTTCTTCGTCGTGTAATAAAACACCAATAGAAGAATTAGGATTATTGCTTACTTCTTGTACGTTAGCCAAAAAAGCACTCGCAGTATCGGCAATTTGCTGCAGTTGGAGAATGGAATATTTCAAGGAATTAAAAATTATAGTATCCGTAACCAAATCATTTGCCAAAGTGCCCTTTTTGTTCAATTGAGAACTAAAATCGGCCAGTGATACAATCATTTGCTGCGCCTTATCCGATGCCTTTTGTAATGATTTTGTGGAAGCACTAATGTCTTCATATAAAGTATTGTCGTTCAGTAGCTTACCTATTGTGCCTTCGCCAGCAACTAGGCTCTTACTTATGATTTTAAAATCGGAAGTTATAGCTTTCAGGTTTTCATTGTTTTCCTGTAAAGTTTTCATCATATCTTCGGTAGACAAAGCTTTTTCAACTTGCAGTGTATCGCCTTCCTGAACCCAATCAGATTGTTCAGAACCTCCATAAATAATAAGAATTTTATTACCAATAAATCCATCGGTACTTATTTTCACTTTGGAATCTTTACGAATATGTTGCTGAATATCTTTATCAATTTTTAATATTACTTCCACTTGTGATAAACCAGAAAAACGTAATTCATTAATAGTTCCTATTTTCACTCCTGAAAACCATATATAATTCCCCTTTTTCAGCCCATTTACATCATCAAAAAAAGAAACAATTCTCATTTTGCTTTCAAATGTTTTCTGCATGCCGCCAATAAAAAAAACGACTGCAACTACAAGTGACAAACCAATCAGGACAAAAATCCCGACGATAACAGCACGTTTATTTGGTGATTCATTCATCTTTTATTGTATAAAATTGTAATTAAAAAAACTTTTTATATGCTCATCATTGGCTTCCGCGATCTCCTCAAATTTACCGACATGAAGAAATTTTCCATTATCTAACATCGCTATGCGGTTTCCTGTATTTTTTGCGCACGTCAGATCGTGCGTAATAATTAATGAGCTGGTATTAAACTTCTGTTGAACCTCAATGATCAGTTCGTTAATTTCGCCACTGGTGACTGGATCTAAACCTGATGTGGGTTCATCGTATAGCATTATTTCGGGTTTCAGAATTAAAGTGCGGGCAATGCCAATTCTTTTCTTCTGTCCACCAGAAAGATCGGATGGCATTTGATTAATTTTTTCGAGTAATCCAACTGCCTGAAGCACCTCCTCCACTTTATCATTCACTTCGCCTTTGCCAAGATTCTTAACATTCATATTTAAAGGGAAAGCCAGATTTTGAAAAACATTCATACTATCATACAAAGCACTATTCTGAAAAGAAAATCCGATTCTCAAACGCAATTCGTTTAATTCTTTAGAATTCAATTTATCGACTTGTTTCCCAAGCACAAAAACTTCTCCTTTATCGGGATTTAACAAACCCACAATTATTTTTATCAAAACTGATTTTCCAGAGCCAGATCGACCGAGTACTGCAATATTTTCACCTTTAAAAAGCTCAAGATTAATGCCTTTTAAAACTGGTTCATCAGAAAATGAACGATAAAGTTCATTGATTGATATAACTGCTTTATTTCCGTTTGTATTATATTCTAACATTGAGTCTTCTATGCTTTTAAAAATAACGAATAAAATTGGCAATCTGAACAATAATTAATTCTTCAATAAATATCAAAAAGATAGAAAGCACAACAGCTTGATTTGCAGCTCGTCCAACGCCACGTGTTCCCTGCGTTGCATTGTATCCTTTGTAAGCACCTACTATTCCGATTGTAAATCCGTAAATTATTGATTTAGTTATAGATGTAGATATATCAAGAAAACCGATAGAGCTAAAAGCATCTTGAAGAAAACTGATAACACTTATCCCTTCAGTTCCATCGATATTTATATATGCACCTATAAGTCCTACAAAACTGTAATACAACGACAATACAAAAATTGAAATTGTTGTGGCAATTACACGTGTCACCACTAAATATTTAAATGGATTAATTGCCGATACTTCCATAGCATCTATTTGCTCAGTTACTCTCATTGAACCCAATTCCGCACCAATACCGGAGCCTACTTTTCCGGCACTTATGAGCGCCGTAACCAAGGGCCCCAGTGCTCTTACTGTAGCTATTCCCATTAACGAAGGCAACCATGACGTAGCACCAAAAGACTCAAGTGAAGGCCTGGATTGTTTAGTGAAAACTATACCCACAATAAATCCCGTAAGTGTAATTAAAGGAAGTGATTTTAATCCAATTTCATAGCTCTGCCGAATAAGTTCCTGATGGTGAAAAGGTCTCTTTGAAAATTCTTTAAAAAACCGAATCAAAAATTTATAGGCATCATTTACGTCAATAAAAAAATTATCGATATTTCTTGAAAATATATATTTTCGAGGATTCCTTCTAGTCATTTAGATTTAGTATAATGCAATCATTTATTAGACATTCAGTTAGGCAAAAGACGCTTAGTAACGAATGAAGACACAAATATACGATAGCAATTGTATTAATTCAACTATTGTTCCATAACATTCTATAAAATTGCCTTAACTTTGCATTATTCCATTAAAGACTTTAAACAAAATTTTATGTCGTCAGTAAAAAAATTTGCACTAATTGGAGCCGCCGGTTACATAGCACCTCGGCACATGGAAGCTATTCAAAAAACAGGAAATAATTTGCTTGCTGCTTTGGATAAATTCGATTGTGTTGGCATTATGGATCGCTATTTTCCGGAAGCTAACTTTTTTACAGAACCCGAACGATTCGACAGGCATTTGGATAAGCTGCGTAGATTGAATAATGGGAAAGCTGTTGACTACGTGAGTATTTGCTCTCCAAATTATCTTCACGATTCTCATATTCGATTGGCTTTGCGCAATAATGCTCATGCCATTTGCGAAAAACCTGTCGTGCTAAATCCCTGGAATGTGGATGCCCTGCAACTTCTTGAACAGGAATCGAATAAAAATATTTATACAATCCTGCAATTGCGCTTACATCCTTCTGTAATTGCATTAAAACAGAAAGTTGAAAATGGCCCAAAAGATAAAATTTACGATATCGATTTGAGTTATATCACCTCTCGTGGAAAATGGTATGCTATCAGCTGGAAAGGCGATGTTTCAAAATCGGGTGGTGTTAGCACAAATATTGGGGTTCATTTTTTCGATATGCTGTCCTTTGTTTTTGGGAAAACTTTAAAAAGTGATGTTCATCTACTCCGCGATAATAAAGCTGCCGGTTACCTTGAATTAGAAAAAGCTCGAGTCCGTTGGTTTTTAAGCCTCGACCACAACGATATTCCTAAGGAAATAAAAGAGCAAGGCCAGACTACTTTTCGCTCCATATTGATGGAAGGGGAAAATTTTGAATTTAGTGGTGGCTTTACTAATTTACATACTGTTAGTTATCAGGATATTATGAAAGGGAATGGTTTTCGCATCAAAGAAGCCAAACAAAGCATAGAAATGGTTCATGCCATTCGTAATGCAAAACCCATCGGTTTAAAAGGCAATTATCACCCGCTATTAAAATCTACTTCTATTTAATTAAAGGCAAACAAAATTGGGATATACAATAACATACAATTGGTACGCTGTGTACGTACGATCCAGAGCCGAAAAAGCTGTTTACGACCGCTTTATTGACCAAGGATTTGAAGCCTTTCTGCCATTGGAGAGGAAATTGAGAAAATGGAGCGATCGAAAAAAATGGGTTGAAGTTCCTTATATTAATTCCTATGTTTTTGTAAAATCAAGCGAAAAAGAATATTTCCAGGTGCTCAACACTTTTAATGTGGTTCGTTTTGTAACATTTGAAGGGCAGGCAGCTCCAATTCCCGATTGGCAAATTGAAGCCATGAAAAAGATAGTCAGCTCCAAAGCTGCATTTCATTTTAGCAGCCATAAATTCCAAAAAGGGGAAAAGATTGTTATTGAAAAAGGAGTGCTCACTGGTTATTCGGGTGAAGTAATCCACGATAGCGATGGAAAGAAAAAAGTATTGATTCGCATCGATCAAATTGGTTATTCAATGGTTGTTGAAGCCGATATCTTAGAAGTCAAAAAGGTGAAATCAGAAACAAAATAAATCACCTATTTTTGCAGAAAAAAAGAATGGAAATCAAGATTGGTTTAAAAGCTGAATTCGAAATTATTGTTAGTCCAAAAGACACAGCTTCAAATTACGGTTCAGGAAGTTTGGAAGTATTTGCAACACCTGCAATGATTGCTCTTATGGAAAAAACTTCAATGCTATGTATTGCTGATTATTTGGAAAAAGATCAGAATAGTGTAGGTACAGAAATCAATATTAAGCACGTTAAAGCCACAGCAGTTGGAGAAGCCGTTCTTTGCATTGCCGAACTTATCGAAATTGACCGCTCCAAATTAACCTTTAAGGTTGAAGCATTCGATACGGAAAATCTGATTGGCCATGGAACGCATAAGCGATTTCTGGTCGACGAAAAACAATTTATGGCAAAAATCAATCGCTAAAAACAAAAAAACGAATGATCGATTATAAAAAATTCATCCTCGAAAATGGCTTAACCTTGCTGGTCCATAAAGATGACTCAACACCTATTGTAGCCCTTAATGTTTTGTACAAAGTAGGGTCGAGAAATGAATCGCCCGACAAAACAGGTTTTGCACATTTGTTTGAGCATCTGATGTTTGGAGGCTCTATAAATATTCCAAGTTTCGACCAGCCTTTGGAAAAGGCCGGTGGAGAAAACAATGCTTTTACCAATAGCGACATCACAAATTATTATATTACCCTGCCAAAAGAAAACCTTGAAACTGCTTTTTGGCTGGAATCTGATCGCATGCTAAATCTTGGTTTTTCAAAAAAAAGCCTCGATGTTCAACGTCAGGTTGTGATTGAAGAATTTAAACAATCCTATCTGAATCAGCCATACGGCGATGTTTGGTTGCTTCTAAAACCCCTGGCTTATAAAAAACATGCCTATCAGTGGAATACAATTGGTAAAGAAATAAAGCATATTGAAGATGCCCGAATGGAAGACGTGAAGGCTTTTTATAAAAAATATTACAATCCAAATAATGCCATATTAGTCGTTGCCGGAAATGTGGATGCCGATGAAATTTTAGCACTTACAAAAAAATGGTTTGAAAAAATTCCCTCTGGAAATCCATTAAATGATGTTTTAGAAAAAGAACCCGAACAAACAGAACCTCGCTTTCAGGAAGTTCATCGCGATGTTCCGGTCGATTCACTTTACAGAGCTTACCATATGGCCGAGAGAGGAAGCAAAGATTATTATACTGGCGATTTGCTTTCCGACATTTTATCCAACGGTAATTCATCGCGGCTCTATCGAAAACTCATCAAAGAAGAAGGCGTTTTTTCTGAATTAGACGCCTTCATCACAGGCGATTCTGACCCTGGCCTATTTGTCTTTAGCGGCAAGCCAAGCGAAGGTGTTTCATTGGAAGAGGCTGATAACAGACTATTGAGAGAAATAGAATTAATTAAAACTGAGCTAATTTCAGACTTTGAACTCCAAAAGATAAAAAACAAGATGGAAGCCTCTCATGTTTTTAGCGAAACCAGCGTTTTAAATAATGCCATTAATCTAGCCATTGCTGAAAGTTTGGGCGATGCCAATCTGGTAAATCTGGAGAAAGAAATCTATGCTAAAATCAGCACAGAAGAAATCAGACAAATTGCTCAGAAAATATTCCGAACAGAAAATGCTTCCATTTTATATTACCGATCAAATCAGGAAAAAGATGACACTAAATAGAAACGCTGCACCAGAAATAAAAACCGTCAAAGAAATTGCTTTACCAAAAATTGATAAATCGAATCTTTCGAATGGCATTCCTGTTTTTTCTATCAATGTTGGCAATCAAGAGGTTGTAAAAATTCAATTGGTTTTTAAAGCTGGTATTTGGTATCAATCACAAGCACTTGAGGCCTTTTTTACAGGACAAATGCTCGAAGAAGGAAGTCAGCATTATTCGGCTGCGGAAATTGCAGAAAAGCTAGACGATTTTGGTGCTTTTGTACACAAGAAAATAAATCGTGACCATGCCTGTATCGACATTTATAGTTTAAATAAACACCTGGAATCGGTTTTAACCGTTGTCGCCGATATGCTAATGAACCCTTTGTTTGGTGAATCCGAATTGAATCGATTACGCGATCAGGAAAAGCAAGAATTTATTGTCCGTAACCAAAAAGTGAAACATATCGCTCAAAAACAATTTTCAGCTTTGCTTTATGGAGAAAAACACCCCTATGGAAATTCAGCAGAATTAAACGACTACGATATAATTACGCCTGAT
Source organism: uncultured Draconibacterium sp. (assembly GCA_964412145.1). Lineage (GTDB taxonomy): Bacteria > Bacteroidota > Bacteroidia > Bacteroidales > UBA12170 > UBA12170. The sequence goes on along the minus strand of CAYPOW010000049.1, from coordinate 2,047 downwards.
CTTCTTCAAAATTTTCACCAAAATTTTTACGGAAGCGGTAATTGCCGGATTTTTATTTCAGGAAAAGTAAATGAATCCACTTTGGATCTTGTCAATCAGTTTTTTGGGCAAGAAAAATGGGGTCAAACCACGGCAATTCAAACTCCAGCTTTTATAGCATTATCAAACTCAGAATTAACACATTATATCCCAAAAGAAAATGTACTTCAGTCAGCTATTCGTATGGGAAAAAGAAGTATTGGCAGAGCGCATTCCGACTATTTTGCTTTGAACGTTGTTACTACATTATTTGGTGGTTATTTTGGGTCCAGATTGATGAATAATATACGCGAAGACAAAGGCTATACTTATGGGATTTATGCGGGTATCCAGCCTTATTTAAATGATAGCTCTTTTACAATTAGTAGTGAAGTGGGATCTGAAGTATCGCAAAAAGCTATGGATGAAATTCGATATGAGTTGAAGCGCTTAAGAACGGAAAAGGTAGAAGCTGAAGAGTTAAACCTAGTGAAAAACTATATATCGGGCACTTTTTTACGTGCGCTCAACGGACCTTTTGCTTTGGGTGAAGTGATTAAATCCATTTACGAAAACAATTTGCCGGAAGATTATTATCAGAAATATTTGAATCAGATACATAGGGTAAGTTCTGAAGATGTGATAAACATAGCCAATCAATATTTGCACGAAGACCAAATGATTGAATTGATTGTTGGAAAGAAGTAATTGGTAAAGGCAGGATTCTCTGCTTTTGATTGCTTATTCAGAAAGGAATTCCTACTTTTGTGAACAGTTTTTTATTATCCAAAAAAAACGTTTGAAA
>CAYPOW010000049.1:0-1124 GCA_964412145.1 uncultured Draconibacterium sp. | reverse complement strand
GAAGGTTACCCTGGCAAACGTTATTATGGCGGTTGCGAAATCGTTGACCAAACCGAACAATTAGCTATTGATCGCGCCAAAGAATTATTTGCCTGCGAATATGCCAATGTTCAGCCTCATTCAGGTGCTCAGGCAAATATGGCCGTTATGTTAGCATGCCTAAAACCAGGCGATACATTTATGGGTCTTGATCTTTCTCACGGAGGACATCTCTCTCATGGTAGTGCTGTAAATTCTTCCGGAATTCTTTATAACGCAATTTCTTATGAGGTAAAACAAGAAACGGGTGAAGTTGATTACGATATGATGGAAGCAAGAGCTTTAGAAAGCAAGCCAAAATTGATTATTGCAGGTGCTTCTGCTTATTCTCGCGATTGGGATTACGAACGTATGCGTGAGATTGCTGATAAGATAGATGCTATTCTTTTTGCTGATATTTCACATCCTTCCGGTTTAATCGCCAAAGGCCTTTTAAACGATCCAATGCCTTATTGCCATATCGTAACAACAACTACGCATAAAACTTTACGTGGCCCACGTGGCGGTTTGATTTTAATGGGCGAAGATTTTGAGAATCCTTGGGGCAAGAAAACGCTTAAAGGAGCAACTAAAATGATGTCAGCCCTGTTAAACTCAGCTGTTTTTCCTGGAATTCAGGGCGGTCCTTTGGAGCATGTTATTGCTGCAAAAGCTGTTGCCTTTGGCGAAGCTTTAACCGATAATTATATGAGCTATATCCTTCAGGTTCAGAAAAATGCAGAAGCTATGGCCGATGCTTTTATTGCAAAAGGATATCACGTAATTTCAGATGGTACTGATAATCATTTAATGTTGATCGATTTACGTTCAAAATTTCCTGAAATAACAGGAAAAGTCGTTGAAAATACCTTGGTAAAAGCTGATATTACTGTAAATAAGAATATGGTTCCTTTCGACAGTCGTTCTCCTTTCCAGACTTCCGGTTTACGTGTAGGAACACCAGCAATTACTACACGTGGATTAACTGAAAAGCATATGCCAATCGTTGTTGATTTGATCGATGAAGTTATCTCAAATATCGAAAGCGAAGACGTTCTTTTAAGTGTTAAAAAACGCGTGAATGATTTAATGAAAGATTTCCCATT
>CAYPOW010000048.1:0-16075 GCA_964412145.1 uncultured Draconibacterium sp. | reverse complement strand
CTTTGTTGGATAATCCTACCAATCCTATGGCTTTATTGACTGGTATTAATAATGAGGAATACTCTTTACTCTGGACATTAACAAATGCGTGCGGACAAAGTTCGGATACCGTTGTTATATCTTTTAATGAAATCGTTGCTATGAATAATTTTATCGTTGTTGACATCACCGATTCAATCTATAGTGACAGCACCGAAATAGCACAAGGCATATATAGAATTAAATTTAGTGATCCCACAATAGCCCCGTTAGATTCAGCCTTGCTTATCGGTATGAGAGATGATATCAGTTTCTTGCGAATAGTAAATGCGTTTGCAATTCAAGATAGTATCTATACATTTAGTACAACACAAGGTACATTTCAAGACTTGTTTGAATCAGGTGTTTTAAATATGGGAGATGCTATAAACCAGGCATTGACACTAGAACCTTCTGATTTGAAAAATGAGCTATCTTTCCCAACACGGCAAACATTGGAGGAAAATAGCGATAACTATGGTATTAAATTGCTATATGTAAAAACAATTAATGGTGAAAGTTTTAAGGAAACAAAAACTATTACAAACTCCACGGATCAATCAGGGATGACTTTATATATTGACGATGCTACTTTATTTAGAAGCCCTGGTGATAATGTAAGCCTTTCAATAAAAAATGCGTATGTAAAAATTAAACCTAGATTTGTATTAGACTATGGGTTTTCATTTCCTGCGACTTTGACCAATTTGCGATTGGGCGTTGATAATGCAGAATTTGAATACAACTTTAGTATTGATTTGCTTTCTAAAAAGGCTGTTGATTGGAGTGACAATAAAACACTATTAAAACTTACGAAACATATAATTTTTATGGCAGGTCTAATTCCCGTAGATGTTGTGGCCAAATTTGAAATAAACGCAACTTGCGAATTAAATATGGCCGCAGCTATTGAACTCGAAGAAACAAAAAATTATAAAATTAATCTAACTGCTTTGGTGGAAGGAGATGATGCTAAAAACCTTAAACTAAATTACAAACGGCCAGTTTTAACATCAACTAACAAAACAAATTTTATTATACAGGGAGAATTAACTTCGGAATTCAAAATTGGCCCGGAAATTTCGTTTCTTGCTTATGGGATAGTAGGCCCATTTTTAAATTTGCCGGCCAAAATAAATATGGCTGTCTGTGCAAATTCTAATCTTAATTGGGAGGCGAACGCATCCCTTGGTTTTGAAGGTACTCTGGGAGCAAGTGCTGATATTGTCATACCAAAAACCTGGGTCGCGCCAGAAATGCGTCTTAACCTTTTCCATTTTGAGAAATCTCTTTTCAACAATGCGTTTACAAAGCACATTAAAATGCCTTATAAATTAGAGTTGATGTCAGGTAATAATCAAAATGGTATCGAAGGAGAAAAACTTTCTAAACCAATTTCATTGAAAGCTGTAAGCAATTTAGGTTTAGGTATCCCACTGGTCCCTGTGCGATTTTATTTGGAATCAAATAACGGTTCTGTTACTCAAAATGTGCTATTTACTAATGGGCAAGGGATTGTGAATACTGATTGGGTATTAGGATCAAACCCGAAAAACAAATTAAAAGTTAGTGTTTTGGATTGCGACAACAATAATATTGAAAACTCACCAATTTACATATATGCAAATTCAACAACTCAGGTATATGATTGCTCAAACAACAATTTGTCTATTAATCTGAAAACCTCGCAAGGCAACAGGTATCCTTCAGTTTCTGGCGGAAGCCCGCCTTATTCGTATTCAAAAACAGGTATAGACTACAGTAGTATAGTGCCTTTATTTAATATTTCAGTTCCAGGGAATTTTATTGTTTATGCGAGAGACAACAATCAATGTATTAAAACAAAATCTTTTAAAATTGAACCAATCGATCCTTGTGCAAGCAGTTATTTATGGATAGATGTTTTAGTGCAGCCAAACATTCTTAACCTCACTGGGAAAAATGGCACATCACCTTATGAATTTTCTATTGATAATACCGCTAATTATAGCACTACCAATACTTATTATCAACTTGCAACAGGCAAACATTTGGTTTATATGAAAGATGCCAATGGGTGTCTGGCTTCAACAGAAATAGCAATTGCCAATGTGCCCAATGATGCATCAATTCGTTCTTCATTCCCATCAGAAGGTGCTACCTCAGTTCCTGTTACAGGTTTTACATTTCAGTGGATTGCAGGTAATTATGCACCCAATCAGGTGTATGACCTTTATCTAAAAAAAGATAGCGATGCTTATGATTTGATTGCTTTTAATTTAAATACAACATCCTATATTTACAATACAGCATTAGCCAATAGCAGTAATTTCACATGGAAATTAGTTGTTAAAGGCAGCAATGGTGTGGTAATAGATTTCAACGAATTTACCTTTTCCACGGCAAGCGGTATAGCAACAACTCCCACTATCCCAGTTATTATTGCACCTGCTAATAGTGCAGAATCAGTTGAGATCCCAATTACTTTTAAATGGACCGCACAATCAGGAGATTTTAAATATGATTTATATCTTGATGAAACAAATGCAAGCCGATTATTAGCAAATAACTTAAGTGATGCAGAGTATACCATTAATAATCTTGGAAGCGGAAAAGCTTATTATTGGAAAGTTAAAATAAAATCTACATTAACCGGCGAAAGTGCAACAAGTGCGGTTTGGAGTTTTACAACTCAATCTTCTATAGCTAACGTAACAGGCACTTTCACAGACGCCCGCGATGGACAAACCTATACTACAATTGAAATTGGCAATCAAATATGGATGGCTGAAAACCTAAACTACCAAACCACAAACTCATGGTGGTATGAAAATAGCAGTACAAATGGCGATGTTTACGGCAGGCTTTATACCTGGGACGATGCACTTACTGCAAGCCCAAGTGGCTGGCATTTGCCCAGTGATGAAGAATGGAAAACTCTGGAAATGGCATTGGGTATGAGCCAGAGTGAAGCAGATACGGAAGGTTATCGCGGTACTGATGAAGGCAGCAAACTTAAATCTACCAGCAAATGGTACAATAATGACTATGCTTCTAATACCAGTGGGTTTACAGCACTCCCAGGAGGATACCATCAAAGTAGTTCTGGGAATTTTAGCTCCATTGTTTTCGACGGGAATTGGTGGTCATCGAGTGAGTTTTCAGGCTCAAATGCTTGGTCTCGATACCTATCAGTTGGTAGTGCCAAAGTATACAGAAGCAACAATGATAAGACTCACGGTTTCTCAGTCCGTTGTGTTAAAGAATTCGTTGAAACTTTACCAACTATAACCACAACAGATATCAGTGAAATTACGGAAACTACAGCTGTAAGCGGCGGTAATGTAACAGGTGATGGCAATGCTGATATAACAGCCCGCGGCGTTTGCTGGAATAATGAAGGAAGTCCAACTATAGCAGATTCTAAAACTACAGACGGCTCAGGAATAGGTTTGTATGAAAGTAGTTTAACCGGTTTAGCAGCAAATACAACCTATTATGTAAGGGCCTATGCCACAAATAACTCCGGAACGGCTTTTGGTAATGAAATTAGTTTTACAACTAGTTCTGAAAGTGGAACAACCGGCACTTTCACCGACCCCCGCGATAGCCAAACTTATACTACTATTGAAATAGGAGGACAAACCTGGATGGCCGAAAATCTAAAATATCTACCGACTGTAGCAGGGCCAGGTACTGAGTCTTACACAGAACCATATTATTATGTTTACGGTTATTATGGTACGGATGTGGCCACAGCTAAAGCAACCGAAAATTACACAAGCTATGGTGTATTGTACAATTGGCCTGCCGCTATGAATTCAGCAGCAAGTAGCACATCCAATCCAAGTGGTGTACAAGGTGCTTGCCCAAGCGGCTGGCATTTACCAAGTGATAGTGAGTGGACCCAACTAAGCGACTATCTGATAAATAATGGTTTTGGTTACGAAGGCAGTGGAGACGATATTAGTAAATCCATGGCAGCAACATCAGGTTGGAATATAAGTTCATATCCTGGAGATATTGGTTATGACCAGGCAACAAATAACAGCAGTGGTTTTACAGCTCTCCCCGGAGGCCTCCGCAGCAACAATGGGTCGTTCGACAGCCTTGGTCGCAGCGGCATCTGGTGGTCGTCGAGCGAGGGCTCGAGTTCCTCCGCGTGGTACCGGTACTTGACCTATTCCCGCGGCTACGTGCACCGGTACTACGAACGCAAGGAGAGCGGATTCTCGGTACGCTGCCTCAAGGACTGAGTGGACGCCTTTTGGCGGCCATTGACAATTTGTCTATTTGACAATTTGCTCCGCCTTTTCGGCGGAGCCAATTTTTTTTTTAGAGTAATGAAGATAGAAGAAATACTTAAAATAGAAGATAATAAGAATATTTACCTCCATAAAGAAGGAGTATTTTGGCGTGCTTATGAGATATTTACCGCGTAGCGGTTTAGGTATTGTAGAAACAGCATACGTAGAAATTGAAATTTATTATTACCGCGTAGCGGTTAAGGTATTGTAAAAAAAAGACGTTAATAAAATATACCGCGTAGCGGTTAAAGTTTTGTAGAAATGTGAATAGAATGAAACACAATTCCCCGTTGGGGATTTACAAAATGAAATTAGGTTATTTTGTATATATTATTGAATGTTAAACATCTACGATGTATTCGATTATTATGCTAATTTTTTCTACAATAATTGATGCCCTACAGGCAATATGAAGAAATTTAGAAATAAATATTTACCGCGTAGCGGTTAAGGTATTGTAGAAAAAGGCGTGAAATAAATTTACCGCGTAGCGGTTAAGCTATTGTAGAAAATGACGTGATATTAATTTACCGCGTAGCGGTTAAGGTTTTGTAGAAATGTGAATAGAATGAAACACAATTCCCCGTTGGGGATTTACAAAATGAAATTAGGTTATTTTGTATATATTATTGAATGTTAAACATCTACGATGTATTCGATTATTATGCTAATTTTTTCTACAATAATTGATGCCCTACAGGCAATATGAAGAAATTTAGAAATAAATATTTACCGCGTAGCGGTTAAGGTATTGTAGAAAAAGGCGTGAAATAAATTTACCGCGTAGCGGTTATAGTCTTGTAGAAACCCAACCCCCCATATGAAATAAACAAAAAAAGAATTATGAAACCCGGAACCTACACCCAATTGTACGTACAGTTAGTTTTTGCGGTTAAAAATCGCAACGCAATTCTACATCCAGATATTCAAAAAAGAGTTTTTGAATATACAAGTGGTATTATCACAGAAATGAAACATAAATCAATTATTGTTAATGGCGTTTATAATCACATCCATATTTTTATTGGTTTAAACCCATCAATTTCCATCTCAGATACTGTACATGCTATTAAGAGGAGCTCTTCTCTTTTTATCAACAAGGAGAAATTATGCTCTAATAAATTTTCGTGGCAGGAAGGATATGGAGCATTCACCTATAGCAAATCTCATATTGACAATGTTTATAATTATATTTTAAACCAAGCGGAGCACCATAAAAAAACTACATTTAGGGAGGAATATATTGATTTTCTAAAGAAATTTGAGATTGAATATGACGAAAGGTTTCTATTTGATTTTTTAGATGATGTTAGACCTCTACGAAGTATTTGATATCTCAAATGGTTTTTTCTATAATAATTGATGCCCTACGGGCAATAAGATGGAATTTAGAAATTAATATTTACCGCGTAGCGGTTATGGTATTGTAGAAACGTATATAAAAAGAAACACATTTCCCCGTAGGGGATTTACAAAAAAAATGGGATATATTGTATCTATTATTGAATGTTAAACATCTACGATGTATTCGATTATTAGGCTAATTTTTTCTACAATAATTGATGCCCTACAGGCAAAAAATTAAAATGCTCAATAATTTTTCTCATACCCGCTGCCGCGCGAATCTTTTGCGTGGCAAAGCAAATTATAAATAAGATATAGTCATTTTAAAATAGCATAGAAATATTTCTTAAAACCACGCGAAAAATTCGCGCGGTAGTGGAGAAAAATGAGAAAATAGAAATTAATAAATGCAAAATAAAAAACCGTAATCACTGTATATCAGTTAATTACGGTTTTTATTTTGTCGGAGTGACAAGACTTGAACTTGCGACCCCTTGACCCCCAGTCAAGTACGCTACCAACTGCGCTACACCCCGCCTGTCCGCCTACTGGCGGAACAAGGCTGCAAATTTATGAAAATTTGTAAATAGTTTAGTAAAAAGCAAAAATTAAAGGGTTGGATTAACCCAAAAGTTCTTTAACAATAGAAGAGATTGATTTGTTATCGGCTTTGCCTTCCAATGATTTTGAAGCCATACCCATAACCTTACCCATGTCTTTCATGCTATTGGCTCCAGTTTGAGCAATAATGCCTTCTATAATGCTTTTTAATTCATCATTTCCTATTTGTTCGGGAAGATATTTTCCTATAATACTTGCTTGGAAAAGTTCCTCTTCAGCCATTTCGGGTCTTTCTTTGGCGTACATCTCAGCTGACTCTTTACGTTGTTTTACCAATTTTTGTAAGAGTTGAACTTCAATATTAACAGGAATTTCTTCGCTATTGATATCTCCGCCGGTTTTAATAAGTAAAAGACCTGCTTTAATAGCGCGAAGTGCTTCCAGTGCTTTTTTATCTTTTGCCAGCATGGCCTTTTTAATGTCGTTATTGATTTGAATTTCCAAACTCATGATTGTCAATTTTTTCAAAAAGTAAAGGTACAAAAAAACCCGGTTTCCCAGGTTCTTTTTTTAGTTGTACTAGTCTACATTGTCGTGGAGAAATTTGTTATTTTTTTTTATTTCTAATCCGCCATCTTCACTGTCTGAAAGCGTATAACGTGCAACTTCTGAATCAGCTGATGGTTTATTTTGAGCTAAATGAATATTCTTTCTTTTATAAGCAGGAACATTTTCCATTTCTTCAAAATTTGATTTGCTTGTATAGGACAATTCACGCAGTTTCTTCAGCCTCTCTTTGTGTTTATCATCTTGAGCCGCTGTTTTAACAGAAGGATTTGAGCTTTCATAAATATCTTCATTACCTACTGATTCAATATTAAACAGATCATCGCTATAAGTTGTTTCCGATTTCGTTTCAATTTCGCGAATGATGAGATCATTGCTTGCTTGCAGATCAAAATCAGTAACTTCTGATACAATTTCTTTGGAATCTTCTAAATTAAAAACTTTTTTTTCTTTAGGAGAATCAGGACTTTTAGAGCGATCGATTAGTTCAATTGTATTTTCAGCTTCTTTTTGTTGTTGGGTTGTTTTTGCAACAAAACTTTCCTCATTTAATGGGATTACATTTTTATGTGGTTTATTCGCGTTATCGCGCGAAGTCTTTCTGTCAAAACCAGTGGCAATCAGCGATATGCTGATATTATTTCCAAGTGTAAGGTCTCTGCCGCTGCCCCAAATAACATCACAGTCGTGACCTGCATGTTCCTTAATTATTTCTGTAATCTCAGTAACTTCATCCATTGAAATTTCAGCATCGCCTGAAGCAATATAAAGCAGCATATTTGTTGCTCCGTTTATATCGCTATCGTTGAGTAGAGGTGAAGATAAAGCTTCTTCGGTGGCCAGCACGGCTCTGTTTTCTCCTTCAGCTTTTCCGGCACCCATTATGGCAACGCCGCTATTTTTCATTACTGTGCTAACATCTTCAAAATCAACGTTTATGTATCCAGTAACCGTAATTATTTCGGCAATTCCCTTGGCTGCTTTTGTCAGAATATCATCGGCTTGGCTAAATGCCTGAGAAAGAGAGAGGTTGCCATATAATTCGCGTAATTTATCGTTATTGATTATGAGAATAGTATCCACATGCTTTTTTAATTCAACAATTCCTTCTTTGGCTAATTCTGTACGCTTTCTACCCTCAAAAGCGAAAGGCATTGTAACAATAGCCACCGTTAAAATATCAAGTTCTTTAGCTGCTTCTGCAATAATTGGTGCGGCTCCTGTTCCAGTACCTCCACCCATACCTGCTGTTATGAAAAGCATTTTTGTGTTGTTTTTCAAAACGGCCTTAACTTCCTCAATGTTTTCAATGGCGGAATTTCTTCCTACTGCTGGCTTAGATCCTGCACCGCGTCCTTCAGTTAGGCTAAATCCCAATTGAATTTTGGTAGGAATTGGACTATCGTCCAAATGTTGACTATCTGTATTACACAAGATGAAATCAACATCTTTAATTCCCAGCTTAAACATATGGTTGACTGCGTTTCCGCCGCCCCCACCTACGCCCAGGACTTTGATTATATTTGATTGGTTTTTAGGAGACTCAAAATTTAGCATACTACGGTTATTTGAATATACTAAAATAGCCTGAAATCGCGTCAACCTTATACTTGCTATACGTTTTTATTAACAAATTAACTGTTGATAATTGAGGCTAAGAACGATGTTCCAGCTCATTTTTGAGAATACTTTTTAAGAATAAATTATTTTAAATCTTCTGCTTCATTGTCGAAAAAATCTTGAATTTTTTGGAAGAAACTTTTTTCATTTTTAATAATTGTTTCCGCTCTTTCTTGCTGTGTGGCATTTGTTGAAGGAGGACGGTTTTCTAAATCGAAACGCTCAAACCCTTCAATAACAAGGCCAATGCCAGTCGAATAAGTAGGACTGGCGAGCTCTTCAGAAGTACCCTCGGCTAAATGTTCGTTAGGATATCCAATTCGTGTGTCTTTGCCGGTCATAAACTCAGTAAGTTGAGCGATGTGTTTAAGTAAAGCACCACCACCTGTAAGTACAATACCAGCAATTAATTTATTTTCGTAACCAGAATTCTTTATTTCGAAATATACGTGCTCGATTATTTCTTCTGTTCTGGCTTGAATAATGCTAGCTAAGTTCTTCAAAGTGATTTCTTTAGGTGGTCTTCCACGCAAACCAGGTATGGCTACAACTTCTTCATCTTTATTTTCACTCGCCAAGGCAGAACCAAATTTTACTTTGAGTTCTTCCGCGTGTTTTTTAATAATGGAGCAGCCTTCTTTTACATCTTCTGTAATTACGTCGCCACCAAAAGGGATAACGGCTGTGTGCCGAATGATTCCATCGTGGAAAATAGCAACGTCAGTAGTACCTCCGCCAATATCAACTAAAGCAACACCTGCTTCTTTTTCTTCGTCGCCAAGGACAGCTTTAGCTGAAGCAATGGGTTCCAAAATTAAATCGACTATATCTAAATCGCTTTTGCGAACACATTTGAAAATGTTTTTAGCTGCAGTTGTTTGGCCAATGATGATATGAAAATTTGCTTCGAGCGAATTTCCCAGCATTCCTACAGGCTGACGAATTCCGGGCTCATCATCTACAATATATTCTTGCGGAATAACATCGATGATTTCTTCGCCTGGACTCATATTTAGATTGCGCATACTTTCCAGTAGTTCATCTACATCCTTTTGACATATTTCATCGTCAATATTCTTTCGGATAATGATACCTCTGTGTTGAAGGCTTTTAATATGCTGTCCGGCAATGCCAACATTTACATAATCAATCTTCACATTCGATTTTGATTCAGCTTCCTCAATGGCCTTTTTTATCGATTGAACCGTGTTTTCAATATTTGAAACAACCCCTCTCTTTACGCCAATGGATTCTGCCTTTCCTGACCCAAGAATTTCAATTTTTCCATGTTCGTTTCGGCGACCAACTATGGCCGCTATTTTTGTTGTTCCAATATCTAGACCTACAATTATAATGTCTGAGGCTTCCATAAGTTTATTTTTTTGTGCAAACTACTTGATTCTCGTATTTTAGATTTATAGACTTGTAAATATTCCAGTCTACTTTTTTTTGTCCTTTGATATAAAAAGTTTTCAATCGCTCCAGTTTGTTGTCCATATCTGCAAAGTCTCCAAATTCGATATAACTAATTCCTGCTTTGGGTATTAATTCAATCTCCTGGTTTGGTTTAATATATATTTGGTCTATCAACGCGTTTAAAAATTTATCGTCTTGAATTTTGGCGGCCAAGATATATATTTTTTTATAGATAGTGGGCAAATTATCCATATCATTCCCGCTTTGATTGAAGAAGGAATCTTTTAATTTAGGCAAAGCGCCATTTGCAAATAATAATCGCAGGCTGTGCTTTGGCGATAAAGGCATCACTACAGTATCTGTTCCTAAATAAAAATGCTGTCCAGCTTTATTGTAGATGCGTATAACACCTTTGCGCGGGCTTGCCTTGATTATCATATTGCCATCGATTTGCATAAACGCAATGTGCTTTTCCAAATAAGAAATCTGCCCAACTTTTTTCTCAATTTGTTGCAGTTGAAGGCTTTTTAGCTTTTGTCCTTCAATGGGCGTATAATTTTGTAAAAGTTCTGTACGAAGCTCAATTTCAGAAGTCAGTATAGGATAATCGTTTTGGTTTTTAAGCTCAAGTTTCAGTTCTCCGCAAATACTATTTGCATGCTGATGCATAGCAAATACTTCAAAAACCATTAAAGCCAGTATGGCTAAAACCCACAAACTGATATTTATAATGGATTTATTCATTATTCGAAGGCTTTTTTTATTTCATCAACTAATAAATCTATATCACCAGCACCCAGACTTAAAATAATTTGAGCTTGATGGCTTTTCAAATAAGGGATAAGCTCATCTTTCCGCAAAAGAATTTTATTTTTTAATTGGGTTTTATTTAGCAAAAGAGTGCTGTTAATTCCTGGTATGGGTTCCTCTCGGGCTGGATAAATTTCGAGTAAAATAAGCGTATCGAGTAAAGCCAAACTTTCGGCAAAACCTTCCAGGAAATCGCGTGTACGACTGAATAAATGAGGCTGGAAAATACCAGTAATTTTCTTGTCGGGGTACAAAGCTTTCACCGATTGGATGCTTGCTCTAAGTTCCTCAGGATGATGTGCATAATCATCCAAATAAACTAAATCATTTCGTTTAATATGGAATTCCATTCGGCGTTTTACTCCTTTGAACGAAGCAAGTGCTTTTTTGATTATTTCAGGGTCTTCTCCATTTAAAAATGCACTAGCAGCAGCAGCTACAGCATTTTCTACGTTCAACTTTCCTGGCATTCCAAGTTGAATATTTTCAATTTTTAGATTTGGTCCCAATAATGTAAACTGATAATTTCCATCAATCAATTGGAGATTCGATATTCGAAAATCAGATGAAGTCCTATCAATAGAATACGTGTAAATGGGCAATTTAGAAATCAGGTTTTTTTCCAAGCCCTGTTTTACTAAAATTATACCTTTTGGATGAACTTTGTTTGCGAATTCCTGAAAACTATTCTTTAAGCTTTGATGGTCGGAATAGATATCCAAATGATCGGCATCCATGGAGGTTATGACTGCTAAATTGGGAGCAAGATGAAGGAATGATCGATCAAATTCGTCTGCTTCCACAACCATATTTTCGCTCTTTTCATTCAGTATCAGATTGCTGTTATAGTTGCTGGCAATTCCGCCTAGAAAAGCATTGCATCCTTTTTTTCCTTGATTCAAAATATGAGCAGCCATACTGCTAACCGTGGTTTTGCCATGTGTGCCGGCAATGGCGATGCAGTTTTTTTCGTGGCTAATTAATCCTAATACTTCACTGCGTTTGAGAATAGTATATTTTTTTTCTTTGAAAAAATTTAATTCTTTGTGCCCTACGGGAATGGCTGGCGTGTATATGATTAAAGTAGTATTCTTATTTAAAAATGTGTTTGGTATTTGTTCAAAGTCATCATCAAAATGAATATGAATGCCTTCTTCAATTAGCAAAGATGTAAGTGTAGTAGAGGTCCGGTCGTAACCTGCCACTGTTTTTTTATGTGCATAAAAGTATCTGGCCAGGGCGCTCATACCGATGCCGCCAATTCCTAAAAGATAGATATGTGTGAACTGACTCAGATTCATTGTATTAGTTTTAGAACTTCTTGTGCAATTTCAATATCGGCCTCAGGTTTTGCAAATTGTTTGATATTTTCCCTCAAATTATTCAGCTGTTTCTCATTTTTAAGCAATGATTGACAAGTATCGAAAAGTTTATCTGTCGCTTCTTTATCGGGTATTAAAATGGCTGCGTTTTTATTTGATAAGCTTTTGGCATTTTTAGTTTGATGATCCTCTGCAGCAGAGGGAAGTGGTATGAAAATACATGCTTTAGCCGTTGCGCATAATTCGGAAATGGCAATGGCGCCCGCACGAGAAATGACCAAATCGGCTGCTGCATAGGCCAAATCCATTTCGCTGATAAACTTATGAGCTTGAATATGAGCGATTTTATTTTCTTCAATTTGTTTATTTGCCTCTTCAATTCCGGTTAGCCCAGTTTGCCAGATGAGTTGAAAATCAGCTTTGGCCCACAAATCAAAATGAGCATTTATAGCTTGGTTTACGGAACGTGCACCCAAACTTCCACCTACAAGCAATATTGTTTTTTTATCACTTTTAAGACCAAAATACTTCAATGCTTGTTCTCTTTTTCCATCAATATTGATAATATTTTTACGAATCGGATTGCCTGCGTTAATAATTTTTTCAGCTGGAAAAAAACGTTCCATATCAGGATAGGCAACGCAGATGCTTTTTGCTTTGTCTGCCAATAATTTGTTGGTAATTCCAGGGTATGAATTTTGCTCCTGAATAAGCGCCGGAATTCCTTGTCTATTAGCCATATAAAGTGTTGGCCCGCTGGCAAAACCACCCACACCAACGACTACATCAGGCTTAAAATCTTTTAGAATTTTACGGGCATTCCATAAACTATTTATCAATTTAAAAGGAAAATATAAATTTTTAATACTCAGCTTACGCTGAAATCCGCTAATCCACAAACCTTTAATTTGAAATCCGGCAGCAGGAATTTTTTCCATCTCCATTTTGTCCTTTGCGCCGATAAAAAGAAATTCGCTTTTTGGATGTATTTTTTGAATAGCTTGCGCTATCGCGATAGCAGGAAAGATATGGCCTCCGGTTCCTCCGCCACTTATTACTATTTTTATATTTCTCTTTTCCTCTATCATTAATCTTCAGTTTCGGATGAAGAAATTGGAGTTGTTATACTTATTTCAGATCCAGCTTTAATACTTTGAATCATACCCAAAGCCATGGACGTAAATACAAATGAAGAACCTCCGGAACTTAATAAAGGTAGTGGCTGGCCAGTTACCGGAAGCAGATTTACAGCCACGCCCATATTTACCATAGCTTGGAACACAATGCTAAACATGAGGCCAACCGTTAACAATGCCCCAAATCTTGTCTTACAATGTTTGGCTATAATTAAGGCTCTGAAAAAGAGGGCCAAATACAAAAAGATGATAAAAAAGCCAAACAAGGTTCCGTATTCTTCAATGATAATTGCATAAATAAAATCGGCATGTGCCGAAGGTAAAAATGCGCGCTGACTACTTTTGCCGGGAAGTTTACCAACAATCGGATTAGATGCAATGGCTATCTTCGCCTGCATAACCTGGTAATTGGCATCCGGATCGTTTGTTTTATAATTTTCTATTCTGTTCACCCAGGTGTCGAATCTGGGAATGATATTTGGATCAATCTTTACTAATAAAAAAGCGAAGGCCGCTATAATGATTCCACTGCCAGCTAAAGCCAATAAGTATTTGTTTTTAACACCGCCGATTATCATCATAAAAAAAGCAGAAACAAAAATTATGGCAGCTGTAGAAAGATTTGCGTACAGGATAAGTGCCGTTATGCTTACCGTTGGTAAAAATATATGTAAAAGGACAAATACAAATACATTTTTATTCTCCTGATATTTTTCAGGAAGTTTACTTAGTGATCTGGCAAGATAAGTCAAGAGCACAACTTTTGCAAAGTCGGAACTTTGAAAACTGATATTTAAACCAGGAATCATTAACCACCGACTAGCATTGTTAATATTTAGACCTAATAAAATGGTGAGTAATAAGATTGGAACTACAAGCCAAATCAGTAACTTACTCCCTACACTGAAATATGTAAATTTTATGTTATGCATCAGATACATAACAACAAAACCAATTCCAACGATACCTAGTTGCTTAAATAGATACGATAAGGCATTACTATCTTCCTGTTTATAAGCCAGATACCCCGAAGCACTATAAACAACGGCAAGAGAAATCATTGTGAGTAAAATATAAATTCCCCAAATAATTTTATCACCTTTTAGCTGTATGCCTAAATTATTCATTTCTTAAAGTTCGTTTACAGCATCAATAAACTTGTTTCCGCGTTCCTGATAGTCTTCAAATAAATCGAAACTGGCGCAGGCAGGCGAAAGAAGAACTACATCCCCTTGCTCTGCATATTTTTGAGCCTCTTCAACCGCTTCGAATGCGCTGTATGTTTGAACGATATGCGGAATTTTCCCCTCAAAATGTGCGATGATTTTTTGATTATCCAAACCCAGACATATAATTGCTTTTACGCGACTACTAACCAGACTATCCAAAGAACTGTAATCGTTCCCTTTGTCTTTGCCACCAGCTATCCAGATTATAGGTCTTTTTATGCTGTCTAAAGCAAAATAAGTACTATTAACATTGGTTGCTTTTGAATCGTTGATATATTCGACACCTCCAATCTTAGCAACGAACTGCATGCGGTGATCCACATTTTGGAATTCGGCTAAAGAGTCCTTGATGCTTTTATTACGGATGTCTTGTAATTTTCCTGCAACACCTGCTGCCATTGAATTGTAGATGTTGTGTTTTCCCTGAAGTGCTAACTCTTTTAGTGTCATAGTAAATTTGTCCTTATTTATGTTAATGTTTATTTTTTCGCTCTCTATATAGGCTCCTTCATTTTCCACTTTGCTTTTAAGTGTAAAAGGAATAAGCCTGAAATTGACTTTTTGCTTTGCTAATTCCTGCCTGATTACAGGATCATCAGCATTGTAAATCAGATAATCAGAGGAGTTCATGTTTTGGATAATTCTCAATTTCGATTGTGTGTATTTCTCGAAACTATTTTCATATCTATCCAAATGATCGGGTGTGATGTTGGTAAGGATTGCTATATCTGCCTTAAATTTGAACATTCCATCGAGCTGAAAGCTGCTAATTTCCAATACATATATATCGAAATGATTTTCAGCTACTTGCCAGGCAAAACTTTTGCCAATATTCCCGGCTAATCCAACATTTAATCCCGCATTTTTTAAAATATGATGAATTAAAAGCGTGGTAGTCGTTTTTCCGTTGCTACCGGTAATGCATATCAATTTGGCATTGGTATAACGAGCTGCAAATTCAATTTCAGAGATTATTGGAATCTTTTTTTCGCGGATAGAATGTATCAACGAAATATGATCTGGAATTCCCGGACTTTTAATTATCTCGTCCGCATTTAGTATCTCCGAAAGCGTATGTTGCCCTTCCTCGAATCTGATTTCATGATTTTTAAGAACTTTTTTGTAGCTATCGCCGATTGAACCTTTATCGCTCAAAAAAACAGTATAGCCCTGTTTTGCTGCCAGTATTGCTGCTCCGGTTCCACTTTCTCCACCACCTAGAACAACTAATCTTTTCATTTATCGCAGTTTTAACGTGATTATACTCACCATGGCTAGCAGCAGACCAATGATGAAAAACCGCATAACTATTTTAGGTTCTGCATATCCTTTCTTTTGGTAATGATGATGAAGAGGAGCCATCAAAAAAACGCGTTTTCCTTTCCCCCGTTTTTTCTTCGTATATTTGAAATAAGCCACTTGCAGTACGACTGAAATATTTTCCATTAAGAAAATGCCAGCCAATATGGGGATGAGCAACTCCTTCCGAATAATTATTGCAAAAACTGCGATAATGCCTCCAATAGTTAAGCTGCCTGTATCTCCCATAAAAACCTGAGCAGGGTAGGTGTTGTACCACAAAAAACCTATGGTTGCTCCTACAAAAGCGCTGATAAATATGGTAAGCTCCCCAACGTTTGGTATGTACATAATATTGAGATAGTTAGAAAATATTACGTTACCACTTATCCACGCGAGTAAGCCCAATGTTGAACCAATAATTGCTGATGAACCAGTGGCCAATCCATCAATTCCATCCGTTAGAT
>CAYPOW010000047.1:3469-16161 GCA_964412145.1 uncultured Draconibacterium sp. | reverse complement strand
GCATTTCTTGAAACTGTTTTTGACAATGTGACCGATCAAATTATGGTAATAGATGCCAAAAGCTATATCATTCTAATGGCGAACCAATCCTTTTTAGACACTTATGGAAGGACAAAAAATGAGGTTTTAGGGAAAAAATGCTATAAAATAACGCATAACCAAAATTTTCCCTGTAAAGGATTAGAACACCACTGCCCTTTACAGGACACAATGAAAACAGGAAAACATGAACTGGCAGAACATATTCATGTTGATAAAAACGGAGATAAAAAATATATTGAAATATCGACTTCGCCGGTAAAAGATGAAAAAGGTAAAATTATTTCGGTTATTCATTTCGAGAGAGATATTACAGAGAGGAAAACATCTGAACTGATTCAAAAACGAATTTTAAATATAGCTAATGCCGCCAATGCGGCCAAAGATTTGGGTGAATTATCGCGTTATATTCAACTGGAAACAAGCCATTTAATGGATACGGAAAATTTTGCTGTTGCTCTGTACGATAATAAAACGGATAGCCTTCAACTTCTTTATATAAAAGATAAAAAAGACGAAATACCTCTAAATATCCCATTGCGAGGCACTTTGTCTTCTTTGGTTATAAAGTCGAATAAATCGCGATTAATTACTAAAGACGACATATTAAAACTACATCAAAAAGGGGAAATTGAACTGGTGGGCAGTATTCCAGAAATATGGTTAGGCGTTCCTCTTTTTGTTAAAAAAGAGCTGAGCGGAATTGTTATTGTGCAGAATTACCAAAACCCTAAGGCATATACGAAATACGATTTGGGTGTTTTGGAAATTATTTCACATCAAATAAGCTTAACGCTGGAACGCAAAAAAAACGAACAAGATCTACTTCAGGCGATGCTTCATGCACAAGAATCTGACCGTTTGAAATCTTCTTTTTTAGCCAGTATGAGTCATGAATTGCGCACTCCTTTAAATGCGGTAATTGGTTATTCAAGCTTATTTGATAAAGATATGGATTCAGATGAGGTGCTTGATTTTGCTGAGAAAATAAACAACGGAGGCAATAATTTACTAAATATTGTGGAAGATATTTTTATTTTAAGCTTGCTTGATAGTGGCCAAGAAAAACCGATTTATAAAATGTTTGCACTCAATGATCTTTTTTCGGAAGTTAATGAAGAAGTTTTAAGCCTCCAACAAAGAAAAGAGAAACAGAATGTTGAAATTTGTATGATTCCATTTTCTCAAAACGGCGTCGGCTTTATGGAGTCTGATTATGAGGGTATTAAGCAAATATTTATGCGATTATTAAACAATGCGCTTAAATTTACTATGGCCGGTACTGTTTCTTTTGGGGCGGAATACATTGAAAAAAACTATGGGAAAGAATGGCGCTTTTTTGTAAAAGATACCGGAGTAGGCATTCCCGAAAAACACATGGGTTTTATTTTTGATCGATTCAGAATGGGTGACGACTCAGATACACGCCTTTTTGACGGGCTTGGAATTGGATTGTTTGTTGCCAAATCACTCACCGAACTATTAGATGGTAGAATTTGGGTTGAGTCTGTTGAAGGTATGGGCTCGACGTTTTATTTTGCGTTTGCTGATCATGTAAAAACTACGATTTAAATTATGAATAACAAACCATTACATACGCCTGATTTAGAAAACAAATGCATCCTGATAGTCGAAGATGATTTGAATAGTCATGAGCTCTTTTTAATAGTTTTAAGAAAAACAAAAGCGGTTATTATCTCTGCATACGATGGAATGGATGCCATAAAAATGGTGAAAGACTATGCGCAAATCGATTTGGTTTTAATGGATTTAAAAATGCCCATACTTTCAGGCTTTGATGCAACAAAACAAATCAAAAAAATCCGACCAAATTTAACTGTAATTGCTCAATCAGCCCATGCTCTACTTGGCGATAAAGAAAAAGCCTTGCAGGCTGGATGTGATGATTTTCTCACAAAACCAATAAAAAAAGATGTTTTGTTTGAGCTTTTGAGTCGGTATTTAGTAAAATGACTCTGGTTACTAATTTATAATTTTTTGAATATGCATTTGGTGCTTTTTACCAAAAGTATACGTGAATAAATTTATTTGTATAGCCGATCTCCAAAGGAGCCCTACGGACAACCACCTGACGTTTAATCACTTAACCACCCGTCTTCTTACTCACTCAACTACTTCCCTACTCAACTACAGAATAAACCGTCCCTCTGTTTTTTCCACTTGAAGAAATAATCCCCATCGCTTTTAATTGCTGCAAATCTTTTTTCATTGTATTTATCGAAACATCCTGCATTCGTCTGGCCACATCAGCAAGTTTAACAGGCTGGTATTTTCTAATGTTGTTTTTTAGTTTCTTTTGTCTTTCGTTTATATAACTAATTTCATCAACGGGATTTTCAATAGAATTTTCCAGTTTGATAATGGCTGTTTGTATCGAGGTTAAGAAGAAAAGCAACCATTTGTTTATCCTTTCTTCATAAGAATAACGGTTAATTTGCCCGCCTTTTAATGCATCAAAAAAATCCAATTTATTTCGCTCAATAATATTTTCAAAAGAAAGATAATTTATAAACGTATACCCGCTTTTTAAAAGTAATAGTCGTGTCAAAATGTATGAAAATCGGCAATTTGCATATTGGAAAGGTTGAATCAAAATGAGCTCATAAGTAAACAAACCGATAATAATCAATGGGTGCATTAAATTAGAATTCATTTGTCGCATTGTCCAAGTAAGAATTTCATGTATCTCTTTTTCAACCAGATACGGCTCGGTGGTATTTAAAATATCTTTATGTGTTCCATTCGGAGAATAAGCAACTACTCTATTTGGTTTCTTTTTGTATTCGCTGTAAAAAGGCGTGTCTAAATTTTCCTTTTTAAATAAATCTTTGTAAAGTTGTTTTAGATATTTTTGGGATAATTCTACTTTGGAATAATTTGAAAGATATTCATTACTAACTTCAACAAAGGAAATAATTTCCTGCTGTTGTTGTGTGAGCATTTTATAAATAGAATTAGAAGCCGGAAATTCTTTAATTTCTTCCTGTGTTATCATAACACCTTCCATTCTATACGAAGAAACAATGCTTTCTCTTAAAGCTGATTTTACAAGGTTTTTAAATAAGGACGATTCTTTTCGGCCATTAAGAGAACTCCATTTCCCTTTAAAAGAATCTATATAGCCTGTTTTGTTTAATATTTGGTTATAATATTCAAAACTAAAATTTAATTTATTTTGATAAATATCCATAATATATCTTAAAAATATCCATTCAAAGATATATAAAAATTTGCATGCAAGAAAAAACTATTTAATCAACAGGGCAATTGTATCTAAATTCACCGTGAAGAAAGATAAGAAATTCACAATGGACATAAATTGCTGTATGCCAAATGTGTTTTAAATAGTTAACATTGCGTATTCCTTTGTGAATATTGCACTAAAAAATGCTTAAGGATTCATCTCATAAGCATCCACATTGGCAAAAACATACTTTTTCCAAACAGTTTTTGTTCGTGTGGTATCCACATCGGGTTTTTGAATCATGCGCATACAATAATCCATTTGCTTATCGGTGCTACTGGGGCGATTGTACATTTCCAATGCAAATTTGCTAAAATCGCGCACAATAAAATCGAAAATCTGATCAATCAGAACTTCATCAATTTTCATGATTTTACAATTTTCGAGAATCAATTGAGCATAGGGAACCAATGTAAACATTTCACCAATAGTAAGCATAACATCCACGTTTTTAGCCTGTTCAGGTGATGGCGATGCTTTTATAAGCGATTCCTTAAACAAGTTAACCTGTTTGCGGAAAATGCGAACATTTGGCAAGTCGAACAAATCAAGTGCTTTATTGAAATCGTGGAATTGAATTTTGCCCAGTCCACGAGTAGGTCCCTGATCAAATAAGAATGTATCATCAGCTGCATCACTTCGTTGTGGAATTTCAGGATAGGCTTTTGGGACAAAGAGAAAATTCTGCATAAACTTGATAATCAATGCAATGTTTACGTGTACTGTTCCTTCCAATTTAGGCAGAGCACGAATATCACGCGTAACCATTTCAAAGAAAGTGTCTTTTTCAAAACCTTTGGCAGCAATTACGTCCCACATCAGATTCACCACTTCTTCGCCTTGCGTTGTCACTTTCATTTTCATAATCGGATCGTAAAGCATATATCTACGATCTTCCTGTGAAGCAGAACGCATATAATCGGCTGTGCGTGAAGCATAAAGTTTCATAGCAACCAGACGAGTGTAAGCATCTGTAAATAAGCGCTGTACGTGAGGAAAATCAGTAACAAACATTCCGTAAAGACTTCGTTTTGAAGCGTGATTTATTGCTTCATAAAAAGCATGCGTACTCATTCCGATAGACGCCCAACCCAGATTGTATTTTCCAACATTCACAGTATTTAAAGCATTATCCCAGGCTTGCTGACCTTTCGCTAAAACGTCGTCTTCAGAAACGGGATAATCGCGCAAAGCATATTCGCCTACATAGTTTTGGCTATTCACCGTATTCTTTACCAAATCGTATTTGGAGTGTTGATAATTGGCTACAAAAAAGACATATTCATCGTTGTCTAATTTGCCAAAAGTAGAAACCATATCTGCTTTATTGGCATTGCCAATGTAGTACTTGGCCCCGTTGGCTAAATAACTGCCATCGGCTTGCTTAGAAAGACGCATTTCGGTTGAATATACATCTGCGCCATGCGTACGTTCAGAGAGCCCAAAAGCAAAAATAGAGCCTGATCGTAATAATTCGGCTGCTTTTTCTTTGGCTTTTTCATTGTCCGACATCCAAATAGGTCCAAGACCCAAAATTGTAACTTGCCAAGCATACCAATATGGCAAGCCATAAAAGCCAAGAATTTCGTTAAATTCCTGAATTCGCCACATATCCCAACGGGCATTTTTAGTTCCGTATTTTGCAGGAGTAAGCAAGTCGGCAAAAATTTCTTCTTTACCAAGAAAGTCTATAAATTCTTGATACCAAACACGTTCCTGGTCATCTTTTTTAATGCTTGCCTTTCCTTTGTTTTCGAAAAAAGCAATGGTTTTCTGCATAATTTCTTCAGAACGTTGATCAGGATAAAAGCGTTTGCGGTTTTTTGGATTGAGTAATATCATACTAATTTATTTTATTTATTTTGATCTTCAAATATAGAAAATATTCCGCATGTCCTATGCATGCATTGTATTTATTTGTCTTTGCGCTGAGTATTTGCCACTTCCATAGGAATGTCTTCGGCAGAATGCGCGAATAGAATTCAAAAGACAGATTGTAATTTTTGCTGTCATAATTTTTATTTTTAAAGTTTCGCAAAGCGATAAATAGTATTTTTGTAGGAAATACAAAGAAATTTGATTCCACAAGAAACCATACAGCAAATTCTTGAAACCGCCTTAATAGAAGAGGTTATAAGTGAGTTTGTTCCTTTAAAACGACGCGGTGTAAACCTTTTAGGAAATTGCCCTTTTCACAACGAAAAAACTCCTTCTTTTACCGTTTCTCCCGCCAAAGGAATCTATAAATGCTTTGGATGTGGAGCCGCCGGAAATTCTGTTAAGTTCTTAATGGAACACGAGCAATACAGCTATCCTGAAGCACTCAAATACCTGGCAAAAAAATATCATATTCACATTGAAGAATCGGAGCAAACGCCTGAACAACTGCAAGCTACAACTGAGCGTGACAGTCTTTTGCTGCTTTCAGATTTTGCAAAAGATTATTTTGTTCAAACGCTTTGGGAAGATCCGAAAGGAAAAGCAATTGGTTTATCTTATTTGCGTGAACGGGGTTTAAGCGATTTACTTATCAAAAAATTTGAATTGGGCTATAGTCCTGATGAATGGACTGCTTTTTCCGATTATGCTCAAACAAATTCATATCCTTTAAAATCGCTCGAAAAAACAGGCCTCACTATTGTGAAAGAAAACAATAAGCTTTTCGATCGCTTTAAAGGGCGCGTAATGTTTCCTATTCACAATCTTTCGGGTAGAACCATTGGTTTTGGTGGAAGGATTTTAAAAACAGAAAAAACGGCGGCAAAATATTTAAATTCTCCTGAATCAGATATTTACAATAAAAGCAAGGTTCTGTATGGAATTTATTTTGCTAAGCAAGCCATTTTAAAAACCGACAACTGTTTTTTGGTTGAAGGATATACTGATGTAATTTCTCTGCATCAAAGCGGTATCGAAAATGTGGTAGCCAGCTCCGGCACTTCTTTAACTGCCGATCAAATAAAACTTATCAAGCGCTTTACGCCCAATATCACCATTTTATACGATGGTGATACAGCAGGAATTAAAGCTTCTTTCCGTGGAATTGATATGATTTTAGGGCAGGGAATGAATGTTAAAATTGTACTTTTCCCCGAAGGCGAAGATCCTGATTCTTATGCGCGCTCGCATGCTGCTCACGAGGTGGAAGCCTTTTTGGAAACGCAGGCAGACGATTTTATTCGATTTAAAACCAAACTCTTACACGAAGAGGCAGCAAACGATCCAATTAAACGCGGCGGATTAATCAAGGAAATTGTGCAAACTATTGCCATTATTCCTGATGAAATTATGCGCTCAGTTTATGTAAAGGAATGTTCTCTTTTATTGGATATTCCAGAGCAAGCCCTGGTGAATGATTTGAACAAACGCCTTCGGAAAGTAAGCAAAGAGGCTGGTTTTTACCCAAAAGAACAAGGCCGATTTGCAGAGCCATCCACGCCACCTCAAACTCAGATTAAACAAGACAGAAAATCGCCTTTGGCTTATCAGGAAGAAAATTTGATTCGTTTGCTGTTACAATTTGGAAATCAGTCGTTTGAACACCGATTCAGGGAAAACGAGGAGGCGGAAGAATCGGTTATTGAAGTGAATGTGGCTGGTTTTATTATTGATCAATTAGATGATGATGGATTGGGCTTTTTAAATCCTGTTTATCAGCAAATTTACGAACTCTACAAAAAAGGCTTAGAGGAAAATAATTCACCTACTGATAAAACATTTTCCAATCATCCCGATGCCGCAATTGCCCAAATTGCTGCCGATGTGCTTAGTTCGCAATACAATCTTTCTGAAAACTGGTTGAAAAAGGAAAAAATTCATGTGGTAACAGAAGAAGAGCTGCTTTTGCAGGCAGTAAATAATTCTGTTTTATCCTTTAAGCAACGAAAACTAGAGCAGGAAATTCAAGAGCTTCAAGCCGAATTAAAAGAGGCTCCTGATTCAGAAAAAGAAAAAGTACTTATGCTTATTTTGAAAAAGCAAAATATTCAAAAGTTGATTTCCGAAAGACTCGGAAGAATCGTTTTAAAATGAAAAAATATGAACCCAAGGAAACGCTCGATAAAAAAAATAGAGTTTGAAAAAATTCTTGAAATCCTTAATGGAAATGATCAAGAATCGGTTTATGAAAAGACAAACATTATTCCAGATGGGGGTCAATTGTATGAGAATTTAGAAAAATA
Source organism: uncultured Draconibacterium sp. (assembly GCA_964412145.1). Classification (GTDB taxonomy): domain Bacteria; phylum Bacteroidota; class Bacteroidia; order Bacteroidales; family UBA12170; genus UBA12170. The sequence continues at coordinate 8,676 of CAYPOW010000047.1, read as the reverse complement.
TATCGATCCGAAAAATATGGGTAGACAATCCGTTTTGGGTATCGATATCTACCGCTATGGTATGTTTCAGCATCTGGAGCAAACTTTAATCCCCAGTATATTTAAAATTTTCTTTAACAAAACAATTAGACTGTGCCTGAAATCCAATCAATATATTTTTCAGTACTACAACACAAAAAAAATAGAACATTCATTTATCAGCACCGGCGATGGTGGTTTTCTCATCCTTGATACGCCATTACACGCAGTAATTTTCGCAATCAATTTCGAGATTGTTGTTAGGGCCTATAATTCCTATCATCTGTTCCCAAAACTCAGAAACATCATAGGTGCTATTAGTCTTCGTTATGCTATTACTTATGATACACTTTTCAGCTTCGATGATAATTTTTACGGTAGTGCAATCATTAATAATTCGCGTATTTTAGATAAAGACAGCTTAAACCGTTGCCTGCTCGATGAGAATACTTACAATTGGTTTTTAACCAATATTGATGGGATTGAAAATCTACAAGTTTATACTATACGAGATGTATCTAATATTTTTCATTTTCAGGATTATGATTGTAAGCTTATAGAAGAAGGTGAAAATGAAATATTCGGCAGCTCCTATTCAAGATATACAGGAATTATCAATGCCGATATACTTAAAATTGGACAAATACAAGCAAAGGAAATGGATTTAAATATATTCAATTTGCACCTGCAAGTGAGCCTAGATATATCATCTGATAACGAAAGAAGTCAAAAGCGTATTATCACTGTAAGTCTGGGAAATTTAAATACCACAGGAATCTAATAGATTGGAAACGTAAGGTGTTTGATTCATCTTCTCTCCATTAAAATAATTACTTTTGCAAAAAAATTAAACTATAACAACATATGTACACCAAATTTCAAGCCTTTTTAAAGGAGGAGCTTAGCCAGATAAAGGAAGCTGGGCTTTTTAAAAACGAACGCGTTATTACCAGTCCACAGGGTGCGGCGATAAGTGTATCAACAGGACAAGAAGTTTTAAACTTTTGCGCCAATAATTATTTGGGACTTTCAAATAATCCCAAATTAGTGCAAGCCGCTAAAGACGCATTGGATGAGCGCGGCTATGGTATGTCTTCCGTACGATTTATCTGTGGAACACAAGATATTCATAAAGAATTGGAGCGAAAAATTGCTGCTTATTTCGGAACAGAAGACACTATTCTTTATGCTGCCGCTTTCGATGCCAACGGTGGTGTTTTTGAACCTCTTTTAGGCGATCAGGATGCGATTATTTCCGATTCCTTAAATCACGCTTCTATTATTGATGGAGTTCGTTTATGTAAAGCAGCTCGCTATCGTTATGAGAATGCCAATATGGAAGATCTAGAAAAACAATTAATTGAAGCACAAAAAAACCGTTTCCGATTAATTGTTACCGATGGCGTTTTCTCTATGGATGGCAATGTGGCACCTATGGATAAGATTGTTGAGTTGGCTACTAAATACGATGCCATGGTGATGGTGGATGAGTGCCATTCTGCAGGTGTGGTTGGAGCTACCGGACGTGGCGTAACAGAATTATTTAATATCAGAGGACAGGTTGAAATTATCACCGGAACATTAGGCAAAGCTTTTGGTGGCGCCGTTGGTGGATTTACAACTGGAAAAAAAGAAGTGATTGATATGTTGAGACAGCGTTCCCGTCCCTACTTGTTCTCTAATTCTTTGCCTCCAATGGTTGTAAGTGCCGGTATCAAAATGTTTGATATGATGAACGAAACCAATGAGTTACAGGATAAGCTCCATGCAAATACCGACTATTTTATGGGGAAAATGACAGCTGCCGGTTTCGATATTAAACCAACAAAATCAGCTATTTGTGCCGTAATGCTATACGATGCCAAATTATCTCAGGATTTTGCAACAAAATTACTGGATGAAGGCATATATGTCATCGGATTTTACTTCCCTGTAGTTGCTAAAGGTCAGGCGCGTATTCGCGTTCAACTATCTGCTGCTCACGATATTGCGCATCTTGATAAAGCCGTTGCAGCATTTACCAAAGTAGGGAAAGAGATGGGTGTAATTTAATCGCTCATCGCCAAAATATTTAAAACAAAAAAGGAATCTTTCCTAAAAAGAGAGATTCCTTTTATAAAACCACGAAAAAATGAACAATTCACTAATGGATCCCATTGGGAGACTGATGGGGTTACGCTATAAATCACACCCTTGGCATGGTGTAAATATTGGGGACGACGCACCCAATTTGATTACATGCTACATCGAAATGGTACCTACGGATACCGTTAAATATGAGGTAGATAAAGAATCGGGTTATTTGCGTTTGGACCGACCACAAAAATACAGCAATACCGTTCCTGCGCTTTATGGATTTATTCCTCAATCCTATTCTGCGGAAAAAGTCGCAGAATTTTGCCGTGAAAAAACTGGAAGAGATGGAATTGTCGGAGATAAAGATCCTATTGATATTTGTGTTTTAACTGAAAAAGAAATTACACACGGCGATATTTTAGTGCGTGCCATTCCCATTGGGGGTTTTAGAATGCTTGATGGAGATGAAGCCGATGATAAGATTATTGCAGTTCTTGCAGGTGATGTAGTGTACGGTGGATACAAAGACATTGCAGATGCTCCTGAGCTTATTATTGAGCGATTGAAACATTATTTCTTGACATATAAAGATTTGCCAGGACAGGCTGGAAAAGCGGCTGTTGAGATAACACATACTTTTGGCTTTGAAGAGGCGAGGGAAATCATTATGCGTTCGATGGAGGACTATCAGAACCGATTTAAGAATTTACAGACTATCTTGTCTGATTACTAAATAAGGTTTTTATTCATACGATGACTCAGCGTCATCGTATGAATATTATTTTAAGCTAGTTGCTTAATAAAATTAACCAGGCCTTTGGCCGAAAATATTTTCATCAATTTATCAGGCAGTGGTTCGAAATGGAATTTTTTGTTGTTTATCTTAACAATCCCTTTTTCCATATCAATACTTAATTTATCGCCGCTTTTGTATGCATCCACAGCTTCTGGCAGAATAATGATAGGTAAACCCTGATTTACCGAAGACCGATAAAAAATTCGATTCACTGATTTTACGATAACCGCCTTTATTCCTGCATGACTCAAACCCACAGCAGGATGTTCTCTGGAGCTTCCACAACCAAAATTTGATCCTGCCACAATGATATCATTGTTTTGGACACGCTTCGAAAAACTCTTATCAAAACCTTCAAATAAATAAGGCATTATAGCTTCAGCATCTGAGCTGTTTATATTGTAAGTTAGATTGCCTGCAAACATTTGATCAGTATTCAAATTATCAGCATCGGCATAATTCCAAATGCCTGATAAATAACGATCCTCACCCTCAGGAACTTCAACTGTATTTCCCGCTTCAAGTGTATAGGGATACTTATCTTTTGTAGCATTTATACCTCGTGGATCAACAATTTTGCCTGCAAGAGCAGAATGTGCAACAACTGATGGAGAAGCCAAGAAAATGCTTGCATTTTTATTCCCCATCCTCCCTTTAAAATTACGATTGGCCGTGCTAATTACATTGTAGTCATCCGCAGGAATTCCCTGACCTGTTCCTAAACAAGGCCCGCAAGAAGACGCCAAAACATGTGCTCCGGATTCCATAAATATTTCTATCAATCCATTTCTCATGGCCTCCAGATAAATCTTTTGCGATGCTGGAACAATAAGCATTTGAAATCCAGCTGGCAATTTTTTACCCTTCAAAACCTTTGCTGCCTCTTCCAAATCCTCATAGCGACCATTGGTGCAAGTTCCAACCATTGCTTGATGAATTTTTGTACCAACCACATCGCTCAAGGCCTTCACATTATCCACGTGATGTGGAATAGCAACTACAGGAAAAAGAGTACTTAAATCGATTTCTATTTCGCGTGCATAACTGGCGTTCTTATCGGCCCAAACATCAGCCATTGGGGCTCCTAAATGCGACTCCAATATTTCATCGTAAGGAAAAACTGCGTTCTTTGCTCCCATTTCTGAAGCCAGATTGCAAATAGTCATTCGTTGTGAAATACTCAAAGTTCTTATACCCTCGCCGTGATATTCAATCGACATATAATCGGCTCCGCTACTTCCTATCATTCCTATAATCCACAAGGAAAGATCTTTTGCAAATACACCTTCAGAAAGCTTACCGTGAAGTGTAATTTTAATTGTTTCCGGAACCCGGAACCAGGTTTCGCCAAGTTTCCAAAGTCCTGCGGCTTCCGTTCGATCTATGCCTGCAGCAAAAGCATTAAAAGCTCCAGCAGTACACGTATGGCTGTCGCTCCCCACGATAATCATTCCGGGTTTGGCATAATCTGCCATAATTTGATGACAAATTCCCTTACCAGCATCATGAAATTTTAAAATCCCCTGCTCACTAACAATATCCCTTATTTTCTGGTAATCGTTTGCAATTTTTGCATTTGTTGGAGGCGCGTTATGATCGAGCACGATAAGCTGTTGATTTGCATCAGCCACTTTTACACCGTTCATCTTTTTGAACGTATTATAAATGCTCGAAGTATTATCGTGCGTTAGCACAATATCCGGTTTCTTAAAAACAATGCTTCCGCACGAAGCATCAAAAATCTTCTCAACAAAGGTTCTTCCGATCATTCCTTTTATGTTTTTATTATATTGATATTCAGCATATTTTGAGTGCAGTAAATGTTCGTAGGCATACTTACATCTTTTAGCAAATATAATCTATTTCAATAAGAAGATGAAGTGCAAATTTGAAAATATGATGGTGTGTCGATGTTCTAATGTCTTGTAATGAAATTGTGATCTGCTATGTGTTTTCTTGGGTAGTATGACATTCAGATTAACTCAATAGCACATTTGCATATTAGCTCATCAGTAATCAGCACATTAAAAATATACTTCCGAGTGAATCTGATTGACAGGAATTCCTTTTTCTTGCAAAATATCATAGGCATCGTGAATCATATCAACATTTCCACAGAGATAGCATAAAGTATTGCGTTTCAATTTATAGTTTTCCAACAAACCTGTTAAACGACCATGGTGTGTTCCTTTTGAATCTTTACTAGTTGCTGAAGAATAGCGATTATCCTCATAACTTTCTTTCTCATACGTTTCGGAGATATAACTTATTCCGTGCATGAGTTTGTAATTAAGATTTGGGTGTGATTTAATAAAAC
>CAYPOW010000047.1:0-3369 GCA_964412145.1 uncultured Draconibacterium sp. | reverse complement strand
CTATAGATTGAATATTCTCGCATATTTGAATCATCAGCAAAGCCTAAACTTAAATATTGGCCCGATCGAAACTCAAATTTATTTTTTTCCATTCGAATAACATACGTTGAATTAGTAAGATTTCGAATAGTTTGAATTTTATGTAACATCCCTTTATTTGTATTATTTCTAAATAGTCGGCAAAGAAAGTATTATTTCTTGACGTGACAAAATTGATCCAAAAGACCTTTTACAGACAAAAAAGTGAGTTTTTGATGAAATTATCTCTCTAAGTATCTGAAATTAAATATGCTGTAAACCCTTTTGATTAGAGCTCTTTTTAAAGAAAATTCAACTCATTATACCAAAGGCCAGGTAATTGGATTTAGGCCTTAAATTTAGGCCTGATTTGGCCGTAAAAGGTAAATCAGACTAGAGGTATTTGGGTTTCTGGAAGAACTTATGCAATTTGACCGAATAGCAACATAAATTGCACGGAGTAAGCTCCTCTTTTTTCCTAAATATTTTTCTGAAAGCAATGAAACATAAAATGCATCCAAATACATTGGATAAATTTTTTCGATTTTAAAATTATGCTTTTCTGCAAGATGAAGAATGTCCTTTTTCGTAAAATGATATAAGTGCCTTGGAACATCATAAGCCGCCCAAAATTTAACATAATGTTTTGCATCGAAAGATTCCGGATTTGGCAATGCCAATATTACAAGTCCATCTTGTTTTATAAGTTCTCTTATTTCCGTCATGCGTTGATTCAAATCATGAACGTGTTCCAGAACATGCCACATGCTAATTAAATCAAAGGATTTTTTTTCCAAAACGGAAAGTTCTTTTTCCGAATCAATTTGCAAGTTAAAATTGGCGCGAGCAAATTTAGCGGCATTTTCATCAGGTTCTATTCCCTGAACATTCCATTTCTTTTTTTGAAGATAATTTAAAAAATGACCTGTGCCACTTCCAATATCCAATGCTTTTCCATTTTTAGAATGTCGCGAAATTATTGAATATTTTGCGGATAAATTTATTTTGCGCGACAATTGATATAAAGAAGCAAATAAACCATTGCTTTTATTTGAATGCGAAATGTAATCTTCCGATTTATAATACGCTGAAATCTGATCTTTTTTGGGCCGAGGATTGGTAAACAAAAAACCACATTCCCCGCATTTTTGTATAACGAATGTCTTTTTGCTTAAAAATTCGTCATTAAGCTGAAGGCGATCTTCAAGTTTTTTGCTATTGCAAACAGGGCATTGGAGTATGAATTCTTGTTTATGTTCCACGTGAAACCGATTTAACTAACGACCCAAAAAAACTAATAACACTGAAACGTCTGAAGGAGAAACACCACTAATACGAGAAGCTTGGCCTATAGTTTTAGGCTTCATTGCACTTAATTTTTCACGCGCTTCATAAGAAATAGACTTGAGCTTTTGATAATCAAAATCCGAATGCAATTCTATTTCCTCAAATTTTTGGAGTTTAGCGGCTATCTCTCGTTCCTTCGAGATATACCCAGCATATTTAATTTGAATTTCCGCCTCTTCCAGAACTTCCTCATCAAATTCGGAGTGTGAACTAATAAACTCATTTAGCAATTTCACATGCTCTATTAAGTTTTTAAGATTACATTGTGGGCGTAATAAAAGCTGCTCTATTCTTGTTTTTTGAGAAATGGGTTGCGTGCCCGAACGAATGCAATAGCCCTTTACTTCATCAGGAAGCGCCGAATTATTTTGACAGAATTTGATGATGGTAGCTAATGATTTTCCCTTTTCATCTACACGCAATAACCTTTCTTTTGAGGCTAATCCAATTGCATAACTTTTTTTGGTTAGACGTAAATCCGCATTATCTTGTCTAAGCAAAATCCTAAATTCAGCTCTGGATGTAAACATCCGATACGGTTCGTCCACTCCTTTTGTGATTAAATCATCTATCAAAACGCCAATATACGCTTCGGATCGACCTAAAATAAATGGCTCTTTCTTGTGAATTTTGAGATGCGCATTTATTCCAGCCATTATTCCCTGGGCAGCCGCTTCCTCATATCCGGTTGTTCCATTTATTTGTCCGGCAAAATAAAGTCCAGAAATTAATTTCGTTTCCAAAGTATAATTTAATTGTTCTGGTGGAAAATAATCGTATTCGATGGCATATCCAGGCCTGAATATTTTTGCCTTTTCAAATCCTGAAATTTTCCTCAAGGCATTAAACTGAACCTCATCGGGCAAGCTAGAAGAAAACCCGTTAATATAATACTCTATCGTATCCCAGCCCTCCGGCTCCACAAAAAGTTGATGGCTATCCTTATCTGAAAAACGTTCAATTTTATCTTCAATGGAAGGGCAATAACGCGGGCCTATCCCTTCTATTCTACCATTAAACATAGGCGAAAATTCAAAGCCTAAACGCAATGTATTATGAACAATTTCACTTGTGTAAGCTAAAAAACAACTGCGTTGATTCTTCAATACGGGTGTGGATAAATATGAAAATTTTCCAACGATTTCGTCTCCCGGTTGCTCAACCAATTTAGAAAAGTCGATCGTTCTACCATCAACACGAACAGGCGTGCCCGTTTTCATTCTATCTGATCTGAATCCTAAAGTTTTCAATTCCTCTGTAATTCCAGTCGAGGAAGCCTCCCCCATTCGCCCGCCAAACAATACTTTTTCTCCGACAAACATTTTACCATTTAAAAATGTTCCGGCAGTAAGGATGACTGCTTTTGCATAAATCTTTTGACCCATTTTTGTACGGACTCCAAGAATTTTTCCACCCTCCGCAATCAATCCAATAACACTATCTTGCCAAAAATCGAGGTAATCGGTTTTCTCCAGCATGTCTCTCCATGTTTTCGAAAACAACATACGGTCACTCTGCGCTCTTGGACTCCACATTGCGGGTCCTTTAGATTTATTCAACATCCTAAATTGAATCATACTCTTGTCCGTAACAATTCCTGAATATCCTCCAAGCGCATCAATTTCCCGCACAATTTGGCCTTTAGCTATGCCCCCCATCGCTGGATTGCATGACATCTGGGCAATTTTATTTAAATCCATAGTAATCAAAAGCGTTTTAGACCCAAGATTCGCTGCTGCTGCTGCTGCTTCCGAACCGGAGTGTCCTGCTCCTACTACTATTACATCGTATTTATCAAACATCTTCTTAGTGTTTCACGTGAAACATATTCATTATATAACTGTATATCAACTATATAACTTACATTTTTAAAATTATTATCTATTCTGAAATTGGAGGCAAAGATAAATAATAATCTTCTTTGTTTGTCATTAGAAGTTTATCTTTAGGTGTTTTATCTTTATAGCCTAGCAAATGTAATACACCATGAATAATGATCCGATG
>CAYPOW010000046.1:3853-16418 GCA_964412145.1 uncultured Draconibacterium sp. | reverse complement strand
TATTGTCTTTTTTCATTTGAAGCACATAAATTCCATTGTTCAGGAACTCGAGATCGACTGAATTGCTTTGGTTTTTATAGCTTTTTTTATAAACTAATTTTCCGCTAAGGCTTCTGATTTCAACTTCAATTTCTTCTCCATTATAGTCTATAAAATCTAGCTTAAACTGTCCGTTTGAAGGATTAGGATAGATAGTTTCAATCACTTTAGCAATTGGATTGATACCCGTTTGAACTCCACTATCGTATACTTTTGTTTCCCATAAACCGCGTCCATATGTTGCGGCATAAAGTTTGCTTTCACTAGGTGTTGTAACATCATAATAAATTTCGAGTTCATCTATAACCACATTTGGTAGTCCTGTACTATATAATTCCCAAGGATTATCGCCTAATTTTAAATATACACCAATATCAGTGCCTGCATAAAGCTCAATCTGAGTGGTATTTAGTTTGTTCTGAACAATTGTATTGCAAGGAATCTCAGGTAATCCCTCGGAAATATTCGTCCAGTTTAATCCCGTATCAGTACTTTCAAAAACACCATAACCCAGGTAACCACTCATTGTTACCCATACAGTATTCGGGTCGTCATTCTTAACGGTGATGTATGTTATATTAACGTCATTAACAGGTAGAGAACCCGTAATGTCTTGCCAGTTTTCTCCTCCTTCACTTGTGTGATGTATTACGGAGTATGTAGCTGCATAAATCACGTTAGTATCGGCGGGAGACATGGCTAAAGAATGCAAGACAGACCCTTGAAAATCACTAATTAAATTTAAAGTATCTCCTCTATCAAATGATTTCCATATATCAGCATAGCCAATAAATATAGTTTTCGGATTGATCGGATTCAAAATATAAGGTGTAATCCAAGCTCCATTTGGGCCGCCTGGAATATTTGCAGAAATATCTGTTTCACTTCCAGACCAATTAGCAATTGTTCTGGAAATTTGACCATTTACATATGCTCCGTATTGTACATTACTATCTGTATAATCAATAATACACTCCGCTCCATCTCCTCCTTTTACGGTATACCAATCCCCATAATAAGACAGCTTTGTACCATTATCTTGCAGTCCAGTAATTACCTGTTCTGCATCTGTTTGAGAAACTCCCAATCGGTACATCTGAGAATTTACTATCCCATTGGTAATATCTTCAAATGTTGTAAAATTGCTTGTTTTATATATTCCTCCATCGTTACCTTCAAATAAGGTTCTCGTACCTGTTTGGAAACCTAAATAATGCTTATCGGCATGAACTTCTGGGCCAAACTCTCCAGTCCAATGGTTCATGATTTCCCAATTTACACCTCCGTCAATAGATATCCAAGTATTGATACCACCTATAAAAAGGAAATTTGCAGAAGTGGGTGATGCTGCTATCGCAGCATCGTACCATCCTTGGCCTCCATTGTCATCGCCATTATCCCAACCAAGAATATTCAGTGCATTCGGGGCCATTCCATTATAAACTTTTGTAAACTCTTGTCCGGAATTTTCAGATTTATAGACACCAAATAAGCCATCATCATTATTTACCATTAGTGCATACACGTACTGATCGTTGGCAGGAGAAACGGCAAGTTCTGTTCTGTATCCATCTGATTCATCTATTGGTTGAGACCAATTACTGCCTCCATCTGTAGACACAAATACACCTCCACTTTTTGTAGAGCCATAAAGTGTATTAAAATCACCTGGTTTAAACTCCATATCGATAAACCTCTCATCAGAAATCTTTGTCCAAGTACTTGTCGTACTATTTCCTTTGTAAGTACCGAAATTTCCTGAAATTACAAGTGTTTCGTTATCTACTGGACTAAGAAGTGCACGATAAATCACCCCGTTTTGATGGGTTTCAAAACTAAATCCTACTTTTTGCCAATTGGCTCCAGCATCTGTAGATTTTAATAGCCCAATACTTCTGGTATCAAAAGCATCTCTATCTCCTGTAGCAAGAAAAATAGTTTTTGAACTAGCATAATTGGAAGGAATAATAATATCTGCAACACCTAGAGCTTGCATGTCGTCGTTTAAAACAGCCCAAGTTAAACCGCCATCTTCAGTTACCCATAGGCCTCCTGATGCGGTGCCAACCCAAAACATATTTACATTTATTGGATGAAAAGCAATTACATTTATTCTACCGATTCCAAAATATCCACCTCTTGAATTATCTGGACCGTTGCTGGTCCATAATTCACCAGTTTCATTAAAAGCAGCGGCACGTTTCTCATCCTTAAAGATTTTACTGAGATCAACATCAATAAACTGGCCTGTTTGATGATCTACACGAGTTTCCCAAAAATACTCCCAACGTTTAAATTGCTTCCAGCCTGCAGCCTTTTTAATATTTCCATTTTCATCAAGATACTGCCCGTTTTTTACGTTAAAAGGTTCCCAGAAGGAGTAAAAGGCATTTTGGTAATCGAAAAAAGTGTGAGAAGCAGTGCTTTTTTCAATAGATAAATTTTTAGTCCAGGGCTGAGCATCCAATTTTATAATGAAGAATACACCCAAGATGATAAGAATTAACTTTTTCATGCTTTAAGATTAATGAATTAATAATATTTGAATTATGTTTCTTTACCGAATAATTACAAAATTACTGTAAATATTGAGGGTCTTTTCTTATTATTTATAATTAAAACCCAATTTTTTGTTATTATCATCAAAGAAACAATATTTTGCGCAATAAAGTCAAGCCGGAACGACTAATTTTTAACTTTTCTCCGTTTGTCAGAATAATTTGATGAGAATCTTTATTGTAATTTTCAATTTTTGAGATACATTGCACATGAACAATATAAGACCTGTGTACTCTTACAAAATCTTGTTTAGGTAAACCGTTTTCTAATACACGAAGACTGGTTAATTTTAAATGTCTGTTCTTACTTGTATATATCATCACATAATCGTCTTGTGCCTCAAAATATATAATTTCAGAAATGGGAATTACTGTAATTTCTACTCCTTCTTTAACCACGATTCTATCGATAGGCTTACTGTTTTGTGCAGCGCTATTGTAGGCTGGAATCAAATCATTTATTTTTTGACTTGTGGAGTCAATAGAGCTCAATGCTTTTTCTATTGCCACTTTAAAGCGATCGAAGGAAAATGGTTTTAGAAGATAATCTACGGCTGCTAATTCAAATGCTTTTACAGCGTACTCGTGGTAAGCAGTGGTAAAAATAATTTGAGGTGGGTTCTCTATTAATTCAAGCATTTCCAGCCCAGTTAATTTTGGTATTTCTATGTCAAGCAGAACAAGATCGGGATTTTCTGTTTGGATTGCTTTTAATGCAGAAAAACCATCCGAAAAAATGCCCATTAGTTTAAGCTCGGGAATAAGTGAAATCCACTTTTCCAGTAATTTTTGAGCTGGCACTTCGTCCTCGACTATAAAAACCTTATGCTGTTTCATTGTTATCTTTTGCTGGGATTAGTATTTTAATCTTAAATAATTTTTCTGTTTTCTCTATACGAAAATCAGCTCTGTTTTTATAGATTTTAGAAAGTCGATTACGTACATTTTCGATGCCATGGCCAGAACCTTTGTTAACGTTTACAGATTTATCGTACATATTTTCGATTTCAATAATTAAGTTTGAATTGCTGTTTTTTGCGCACATTTTCACATCAACATCGCCTAGCTTGCTTCCCAAACCATATTTTATTGCATTTTCAATGAGCGGCTGAAGGAGCATGGCGGGCAATTTCAAATTTAGTGCTTCTTCTTGTATTTCATTCGAGAATTTCAATCTATCTCCAAAACGGATTTGTTCTATGGCCATATAACGCGCCAGATTTTCGAATTCATCTTTAAAAAAAACAATCTCTTGTTTGTCTTTTTCAATGGAAAATCTCAGAAAATCAGACAGATATACCAGCATTTTGCTTGCTTTATCAGTATCGGTCTGGATTAAGGCATTCAAACTGTTCAAACTATTAAACAAAAAATGAGGATTAAGTTTAGAACGTAATAAATCAATTTCTGCATTTTGCAAGGTAGCGCGAAGCTCTATTTCTTCTTCTTTTTTTTCTTGCTGTTGAATATAATTGGCATACAAATAATAGAGGACCACTAAAATGATATAAAACAAAAATCCATTTCCGTACCGCCAGGCAATAGCTCCCCAAAGTAAATCAACATAATCTTCTGATAATGAAAATAAGGAGCTCAAAATATAGGTTCCGCTAAAAACCCAAATGCTAACCAAAATAATAGCGGCGGCTATATGCTCCAAAATAAACTGGAGGAATTGCGTTTTTTCCAAATTTGTGTATTGAATAAAATACCAGACTCCAATGCCAATAAAAAAATAAATACTGCCAAAAAGAAAACTGTCAGCGAGAGCATAAAACCAAGAGACCGGAAACAATTGAAAAAAGGCCAGGGTTTGAATGCCGATAAGCATAACCCAGGCCAAAATATACATTCCAATTATTATTTTGCTGCTAAAGAGCGGATGTTTCATAGAGTTTTAAAATTATAATGTCTGCTGAAACAACAAACTTAATAAGATTTAAGTTCTCCTCCTCCAAAAATAACCAGCCCTTTTATTACTAAAACAGACTTAGGATTGTCTTCAATATTTTCGGGCTTAGGTAAATAACGCTTATCTGAAAAACCTCCAAAAATGGCAACAACCTCAGTCTTCACTGCCCAATCTGCAGGAACTGAAATTTCAGCGCCTCCAAACATAAAAAACACATCTAAAATCTGTCTTCCTGGAGCAAGTTTTGCATGATGCAGACGAACTGCTGATCCTCCAAAAATGGCTGTCATTTTACCGCCTTTAAAATTCTTACTTGTAATTATGCGTTCGCCTCCTCCAAATATGGATACGCTGTCGATATAATCGTCCTGACTAAAACGATCTTGTCCAGAAGCTTCGTTTGAATCTTCATCAGAGAATTGAGGGTTGCGCTTATCTTCCCAAAAACGACGACCAAATTTACTGTCTTGTCCTTTAAATAGAAGAAAAAGACCAACCGCTATAATGGCTAATGGCCAAATAAATCTTCCTGCATGTATTGGAAGCATAAAAATATCGGGAATCCAAAAGGCAACTCCCACTGTAATTAAAATAAAACCAGCTGTTCTGTTGTGTGAAAACAAGAGGTTTAATGCTCCGATTGCAATGAGTAATGTTTTCCAACTAAAAATATAATGCCTGATATTAAAAGGAAGTACATTAAAGTTGTTAAGCATAAACAACAGACCTGCAGTTAGGATAATAACACCTGCAATTAGGCGGCCATTTGGATTTTCAGTTTGATGATTGTGTCTCATATTGTTTTGTTTTTAATTGTTTCTATTGGCGAAACTAAAGTCATTTACAAAAAAAATCAAGTTGTTTTCGGGGAATGACAGTTGATGATCGGTGAATGACGAAAAACTACTATTTTTGTAAAAAATTTCAAATGCAAATAGCAGCTTTAGTTTCAGGAGGGGTCGACAGTTCGGTGACTGTTCATTTATTAAAAGAGATGGGTTACGATCCTGTTATCTTTTATATCAGAATTGGGCTGGAAGATGAGCCAGGCTATGTGTGTCCTAAAGAAGAAGACATAGAAATCACCAGTTATATTGCCAAAAAATATGGCTGCAGGATGGAGATTGTCGATCTGCAAAAGGAATATTACGATACAGTTATAAAATATACTTTGGATACCGTTAAAAAAGGGCTGACTCCAAATCCGGATGTAATGTGTAATTTGCTAATCAAATTTGGCGCTTTTAAAGATAAATACGGTAGTGAATTTGATCGGATTTCTACTGGGCATTATGCCGGAATTAAGGTAGTTGATGGCCAAAATTATTTGCATACAGCTGTTGATAAGCACAAAGATCAAACCTATTTTTTAGGTCGAATTAGCAATGATCAATTACAAAAAGCGATGTTTCCATTGCAAAATATATCCAAACCTGATGTTAGGAAAATTGCTCACGAAATCAAGCTTCCATCGGCCGGAAGGCCTGATAGTCAGGGTATTTGTTTTTTAGGAAAAATCAATTACAACGATTTTATTCGTCAATATGTAGGAGAAAACCCAGGCGAAATTATTGAGCTCGAAACAGGTAGAACATTAGGTGAACATCGGGGTTTATGGTTTCATACAATTGGGCAAAGAAAAGGATTGGGTTTGAGCCAGGGACCTTGGTTTGTTGTAAAGAAAGACATGGAAAAAAACATCCTTTTCATTTCCCATGGTTACGACCCCATTTCTCAATATGGCGATAAAATTTGGTTAGCCGATTTTAAGTTTATCAATGAAAAAGCCGATCGTGATTATTCCGTATTTCAGGATATTAAATTTAAAATTAGGCATACACCTGAATTTACAAAAGGGAAGCTCATGCAAAAGGACAATCAATACTTTATTCAATCGGAAACTTCCATTGCTGGCATAGCTGCAGGGCAATTTGGAGTAATTTACGATGAACAGGAAAATATTTGTTTAGGAGCTGGTGTTATCAACAATTCGCTTATTTAACATCTATTTTTTCATAAAATTTGGAATATCGCTTTCAATTGTTGTAATTTGGCATACTAATTTTGAAAAATTCATCAATATGAAACGCTATAAAATTTATTATTTCATTTTATTTATTGGCCTGGGAGCCACTCTTTTTAGCTGTACAAAGGAAGAAACCATCGAGTCTGAAATCCCTCAAGTTCAACGAGGTGATTTGATAAATGCCGTTAAGATGTACGATATCACTAAAGCCGAAGTAAGTTCAGGTTTAGTCCTTTCGGGGATTAGTACTACGCTGGTTCCAGAATATGAAGCTGAAATGATAAAGTTTTCTTATTATACAATGGATGGAGATGGAGAACCAACCATCGCCAGTGGTGCTTTGTTTATTCCTAAAACCACTGCCACTCTTCCTTTGTTAAGTTATCATCATGGCACATTGGTTAAACGCACAAATGTTACCAGCGTTATAGGTAAATTGGCTAACGAAAGCATGGTTGGCGGACTTGCTGCCTCGCTGGGTTTTATCACTTGCCTACCTGATTATTTAGGATTGGGTATTTCAACGGAAATTCATCCATATCTTCAATCAGAATTATCTGCTTCTGCCAGCATTGATATGCTTATTGCTGCTAAAAATTATTGTACCGAAAATGAAATTTCATTTTCGAACGATTTATATATCTGCGGTTATTCCGAAGGCGGCTATGTAACTATGGCCACACAAAAAAAATTGGAATCGAGTTATACGTCTCAATTTCAACTCAAAGCATCCGCTCCTATGGCTGGACCCTATAATGTTGAGGATGTGTCAGATGCGTTGATTTCTTTAGGAACTTATAGTTCTCCTGCACTGATTGGCTTTATTTTATATTCCTATTCCGTTTATTATGATGTTATAAACCTATCAGTGGTTTTCAAGGCACCTTATGCATCTCAAATGGCTTCTTTTTATGATGGAACAAAGGATTTGGCAACCATTAATGCTAGTCTTCCAACCGATATGACTGCATTAATTAATCAAACTTTTGTGAGCGATTTTAGTAGCAATCTAAGCCACCCTTTACGTTTGGCTTTCCGTGAAAATTCTTTACTCAGCTGGAACCCGAAAACGCAAATGCGTCTTTATCATAGCAGGGAAGACGAAATTGTTCCATACGATATTAGTGTAAATGCTCAACAGGTTTTAAGCGCCAATAGCACATCAACTGTTGAGTTGATAACATTTGAAACAGGCTCGCATACAGGAGCTGCTGTTCCAATCGTAATATCGGCACTGGAATGGTTCGAAACTTTTAAATGATTTGACGCTAATTTCCTTTTGCTTTTTGCATTGGATTCCCTGTGGAAACACGTTTCTTAGCTTTGAATAAATCAAATCGTGTAGGTTCTTTGCGCTCAGGCCAATAGTTGTTATTTCTATCAACATCAGCTGTTTCTAAAAAAGGATCTAAAACAATTTGTTCGATTTCTTTTTTTGTGATAAAAACTTTTGAAATTTGATTATTGTTCCTTTTCCAAATTTCAGCAGGAATTCGCTTGATTTCTTTTGAGCCGTCAATATATGTAAACTCCAGAATAACAGGCATTACTAATCCCCCTACATTTGAAAAATCGATTTGATAATAATTCTTCCCCGAATTAAGTAATACTTTTTCTTCCTCGCTCAAAGAGGCCAGATATTTTTCATAGTCTTTCATATCAGCTGCACCAACCTCAAAAGGATTGTAACGATTGTAAAAATCGAGCGCACTTGTATCTCTTTCCGTATTTACTTGTGCTAATTCCTCTTTGTTTCTGATATTGGCAATATAAGAATCTCTGTTTTCATATTTTTCACGTTCGTCTACAGGGTATTCTATTGAAGGATTTTTTGAATTCAATTTGAACCAACTCACGTTATTCAAGGCAATATCAACATGGTCAGTTGAATAAAACCATCCACGCCAAAACCAGTCTAAATCCACTGCCGAAGCATCTTCCATAGTACGGAAAAAATCTTCAGGTGTAGGATGTTTAAACATCCAGCGCTGAGCGTAGGTTTTAAAAGCAAAATCAAAAAGCTCACGACCCATAATTGTTTCACGAAGAATATTTAATGAAGTGGACGGTTTTGAATAAGCATTGGAATGAAATTGCAAAATAGATTCTGAATTGGTCATAATTGGCGAGATATTCTTTTTATCGCCCTTCATATAATCCACAATATTATAGGCTACACCATTGCGTGATGGATAATCGCGCTCCCATTCTTGTTCAGTCAGATATTGAAGAAAAGTGTTCAATCCTTCGTCCATCCATGTCCACTGGCGTTCGTCCGAATTCACAATCATTGGAAAGAAATTATGTCCAACTTCGTGAATTATCACACCGATCATTCCGTATTTTGTGCGTTCGCTATATGTTCCGTTCTTTTCAGGTCTTCCGCCATTGAAACAAATCATTGGATATTCCATCCCTTGCCTATTAGCGTGAACAGAAATTGCTGTTGGATAAGGAAAATCGAAAGTAAATTTGGAATAAGTTTTAATCGTATGAGCAACAACTTTGGTAGAATATTTTCCCCAAAGCGGATTCCCTTCTTTTGGATAAAAGGACATAGCCATCACTTTCCGATCGCCAAACTTGACCGCTTGTGCATCCCAAATATATTTACGTGATGTTGCAAAGGCAAAATCGCGCACATTTTTAGCTTGGAAAATCCACGTTTTTTCTGATTTTGAGTGACTTTTTTCTGCTTTTTCTGCTTCTTCCTGATTGACAATTAATACAGGCATATCACTCTCAGAAGCCTTTTCAAAACGTGCTCTTTGGGTGGCATTTAAAACTTCGTTTTGATTTTGTAAAACTCCTGTGGCTCCAACAATATGGTCGGAAGGTACTGTAATGCTGACTTTATAATCGCCGAATGGCAAAGTAAATTCACCTCTACCTAAAAATTGTTTGTGCTGCCAACCATCTACTTCGTTATAAACAGCCATTCGAGGAAAAAACTGAGCAATAATATAAGCGTAATTATCATCTTCTTCAAAATATTCATAACCAGAACGACCACCCATATTTATATGGTCGTTGATATTATACCACCACTTCACCTTAAAACTAAAAGAAGAATTTGGTTTTAAGTTGCCAGGCAAATCGATACGCATCATCGTTCCATTTACCGTATAATTTAATAGAAAACCTTTGCTATCACTTATTTTTTCCAATTTAAAACCACCGTCAAAATCAGGATCTAATCGCTTTAAAAAATTTATATTCATTTGATTGCGCATAGATGAGGTGGCCGTTTTATATCTGTCTGAATCTTTAGCGCGCATATTCTGATCGAGCTGCACCCATAAATACGTCAATTCATCAGGCGATTGATTGAAATAAGTGATTGTTTCTTCACCGTAAATGCGTTGTTTTTCATCATCTAAACGTATATTAATGACATAATCGGCTTTTTGCTGCCAATATTCATGACCTGGAGCGCCGCTTGCTGTGCGATAGACATTTGGTGTTGCAAACTCTTCTTTGAGTTGGTGAAATTTACTTGAATTTTGTTGTGCAAAAATATAACTTCCTGCAAACCAGAATAATGCGATAATAACAAATCCTTTTTTCATAATCAGGTTAAGGTTTGGTTTCATTTCTTGATTACCAAAAATGCGTTTGAATCATTAAGAAAACAGCAATGATTCCGGCAAGAGCCGATAAAGTCATTTTCCAGTAAGCGTGCTTTTGGTGTGTAAATCGTGTGTAAAGATACAATATTAGGAAATAAATACCCACAATCAGAAGCTGTCCGATTTCCAGACCAATATTGAATGCGAAAAGAGGCTTCAGAATGGAAGTTTCAGCTCCCAGCAGAACTTTCAAATAATTTGAAAATCCCATTCCGTGTATGAGTCCGAAAAGAAGTGAAAATCCATAATGAAATTTTGTTTGCCTTTCTGTTCTGGGGAAAAAATTCTGCACGGCTGTAATAAAAATAGTGACAGGAATTAAAAACTCAATAATTTTGGCCGGAATCAAAATATAATGCAATGTTGATAAAGCCAAACTGACGGAATGCCCAATAGTAAAAGATGTAATTAGAATTACTACGCTACGTAGTTCTTTTATTCTGTAGGATGCGCTTAATGCCAATAAAAAAAGCATATGGTCATAACCTTGAATATCAATTATATGCTGAAATCCAAGTTTCAAGTAAAGTTCAAATTCGGTCATTATGGTTATCTTTGAAAAAAATACGGGGTGAAAGTACGAAAAAATCAAAAGCTCAAACAGTTCATCTTTTTTCTGCTTTTTATAAGCAGTAGCTTGATGACATCTGCTCATCCTTTTTATGTGAGCATTTGCGAAATTAATTACAATACAACAAGTAAAAGTCTGGAAATTAGTTTGCGAATATTTACTGATGATTTGGAAAATGCACTTCAGGATTGGGGCGCAGGAAAATTGTACTTAGGGGAAGTGAATGAAATTGAAAAGGCCGATTCTGTCTTAGAAGATTATATTTTTAAGGTTTTAAGTATTGAGCTTGATCAGAAAAAAACAAACCTTGAATTTCTTGGGAAAGAAGTAGAGCAAGAATTAACGTGGATTTATCTCGAGGCGAAGAATATTGCTGATTTTGAAAAGATTAGCATTACTAACCGATTGCTTTTTCAATCTCTTCCTGGTCAGACCAATTTGATTCACGTAAATAAACATCAGGAAATCAAAAGTTTGCTTTTAACCAAAAATAATCCCTCCGACGAGATGGAGTGGAATGAGGAGTAAATTTTTTCATTTGTGAGCAGCAGCTATAGCTGCCACACTAAGGCTCACTTCAGGAATTTCGAGTAAAACACGGGCGCAAGACTCGAGCGTAGATCCCGTGGTAATAACATCATCAACAAGTAAAATATGTTTTCCTGCTAGATATTCAGGATGAGCGACGGCAAAAATATCTTTTACATTTTCCCATCTTTCAATTTTTGATTTTAGCGTTTGTGTTTCAGATGCTATTTTTCGATACAAATTATTTGTGGCTACTTTCACGTCCATAGATTGCCCCAAACCATTAGCAAATTGCTCACTTTGATTATAGCCTCTTTTTTTCATTTTATCTGGATGAAGAGGTACCGGAATTATCAGATCGATTGTATTAAAAGGTTCTGCATTTTTGAGTTGAGAACCGTATCTTTTTCCCAAATAAAAGCCCAATTCTTTTGTTCCTTTATATTTGAACTTATGCATAAGTTTCTGAACACGACTGTCGTTATGAAAATAGAATAAAGCCGTAACCCCCTTTAAATCAATCTTCCCCCAAAAAACAGCATGCAATGGGTTGTTTTCATTTTTATGCCACTGAGTATATGGTAAATGACCTAGGCAATCGGTACAGATTAAATAATCATTCTTTCCCAAACTATTGTTGCATATCTCGCAAGTGGGTGGAAAAAATAAAGACAAAAAATCAGATAGAAGAGAAGACATATTCTTATTTCTGAAGTAAATTTAAGGAAAAATCGTTTCGATTTATAAAGTTAATCAGAAAACAATCAGTGTAAAAACATTGGATAAAATAAAAAAGCCGGAAAACTTTCGCTTTCCGACCACAAATAATTAATAAATTATGAGATTCTTTCTATTCTATTTAGCGAAATAAGCCTATTCCTAAGCCAGCTCCACCATAGTTGCCACGCATTGAGCCACGATTACCTCTGTTTCCACGGTTGCCCATATTTCCTCTATTAAATCTGCCTTGACGTGCACCAAAAACTCCATTTGCTCGACGAGCATCAAAAATTACCTTTTGATCATCTGTTAATAAAGCCCGAACAGCCAATTGATACTCCGCTACGTTTTTTCTAATTTGTGATTGAATGGCTGACATATCATCAATTTGACTTGAAACAGCTTTTAAATTTTGACTATTTCCTATTCTCAAAGCTTGCATTTCGGCACTCATTACAACTAAATCATTACGTAAAGGGAGATTTTTTTCGGTAAGAGCAAGTTGTAATTTAGTTACTTGAGTCAATTGATCTTCACTCAATTGCAAAAAAACACAATTCCCTGCAAATTGTCCATTTTGAT
>CAYPOW010000046.1:0-3753 GCA_964412145.1 uncultured Draconibacterium sp. | reverse complement strand
GCACTTGCACTTAAACTCATTCCTACTAATAAAGCGATTGCTAAAATGCTTGTAGTTATTTTACTTTTTTTCATAATGTTATATTTTTTTCTTGTTTTGTTATTTTCTGATTCTTTGACTTAGCTAAAAATAAAAGGTTTAATCAAAAAATTAATTTAGTATAAAAAAAACTAAAAAGAACATATAACAAATTGATTTTAAATTTATTATTCTAAATGTGAATAAAGCTTAACGGGAATTTTCAAATAAGTCCTTCACATTATTTAAGCATTTAAAGCCAGTGATATCGGAAAGAGAAAAGTGTTTCTCAATCGGAATTCGAACGGTATCCTGAGGCAAAACATCAAAGAAGTTCTTGGCCAAATGAACGCTAGACTCCAAATACAAATTCTTAATCAATCTTCCGCTTTCTGACCAAATCAGAAGCTCATTCCCTTGAATTTCAAAAGAAGCTTGGGCATTTAAAGGTAAAATTAAATCAATGGGAGATAGAAAATAGAAAGTATTTTGTGCTAGTAGTTTTTTGTTATGGAAAAGCTTCGCTTCGATGAAAAACTGATTTTGTGGATAACTTCCGATTGTTAAATAAGGGAACTCAAACACCTTTTCCGAAGAATTGGGCTTTATTTCTATAGTGAGTTCTTTGTCAAACTGCATTTCACCTCTAAAATTTTTCATTTGAAGACTTAATGTAGCATCTACTTCATTCAGGCTATCGGAAACCACATAAACGGAATGACCATCGATAGAAACCAAAAAAGTAGCAAAATCGTGTTGAGCTTCATAATGCAAGGCTTTCCAGTTACCGAAATAATCGAGTCCGGACCAGGAAATTCCTGGCCAGCAGTCGTTTAGTTGCCAATAAAGTGTTCCCATACACCTGGGTTTTGCTCTACGTTGTGCTTCAATGGCTTTCCCAACTCCATAAGCTTGTACAAGTTGACTGACATAAACAAAATCTTCAAAATTCTCTGGAACAGGAAAATCGCGCTCCATATATTGTAGAATAGTTTGATTTCCAATACTGCTTTTTTGATGTGCCTGCATATCAGCCGATTGTAAATGCATTTGACTTGAACCGGCAAACGAATAGAGCGTGCTCATTTGCGGCAGTGACTGAAAGCCAAATTCACTCGAAAATCGCGGAACTTTTTCTTCATATACATCAAAAGGTTCTTTCCCCCACCAAACGCCCCAATAATGCGAATCGCCTTTTTGCATACTTTCTGTATGTCCCCAGCCAATTTTTGGAGAAGATTCCCAATAAGAAATTTCCAGATTATGCTCATTCACCAAATCGGGTAACAAAACATTAAAAAGTTTCTGATAATCGTTCCAAATTATTAAGGAATCTGTTTTTGAATAGCCAAACTTTTTCTGATAACCCCAATTATACCAAAGCTCGTATATCTCATTATTTCCGCACCAAAGCGCCAAACTTGCATGATCACGTACTCTTTTGATATTTTCAATAGCCTCATATTCAACATTATGTAAAAAGCTTGAATCGCCAGGATACAGCGAACAGGCAAACATAAAATCCTGCCAAATCAATATTCCATTTTCATCACACAGATCGTAAAACAAATCGTTTTCATAGATGCCACCGCCCCAAACACGCAACATATTCATATTGGCCTCTTTTACACTTTTAATCAGTTTTTTATATCGATTGGAATCAACTTCGGGCAGGAAATTATCCTGTGGAATATAATTTGCGCCTTTGGCATAAACAGGCACGTCATTTACCTTAAAATAAAAACTTTCGCCAATGGAATCTTTTTCAGTGATCAATTGAACAGTTCTAAAACCCAGCTTTTTTCTTTCCTTTACTTGCCGATTCTTTGAATTCAGCTTTAGATCGAAAGCATAAAGATAAGGCTCGCCCAATCCATTGGGCCACCAGCGTTTTGGATTTTTAATTTCAAAAGTATCTGAAAGTTGATGATTCCCTTTCGATAAGTGATATTTCAGCAGTTCCATTTTTGACTCTCCTCTCGAAATTTCACGAGAAAATTCCAGGTCTTTATCTATGTAAACAGATGTATTCCAAATAATTACTGCTTTTTTATCGTTGATGCTTTTTTGATACAAACGATTTTCAATCACCTTAAAATCTTCCCAAAACTGAAGATAAACGGGTCGCCAAATACCCATTGTTACATAACGCGGCCCCCAATCCCAACCGTATTGATAAGGTGCTTTCCGTGTAAAAACACTGGTTTGTTTTTCATTGCGATCGTTGTCGGCCGGAAGGCGATAAGGCAGAGAATCATAGATTGGAGTTGCTTTTTGAATCGGGCTTTCGAATACAATTTCCAAAAGGTTTTCGCCGATTTTTAGAAGGGTGTCAGTTTCAATTCGATAGGAACGAAACATATTATCTGCATCTAAAATGCGTTGCCCGTTTAAAAAAATGTGGGCATAGGTATCCAATCCTTCAAAAACCAATTCGGCATTTTTAGTAAGCTGATTTTCATCCAAATAGAAAACTTTTCGGTAGATCCAATTTTTATTTTCTATCCATTTATTCTTGAGTTCATTGTCGGAAAAATACAGTTCCGGAATTAGTTTATTTGCAAATAAATCAGTTTGAACCGTTCCGGGAACTTTTCCTGAATACCAAATGGTATCGCCTTGTTTTTGAAATTGCCAATAGCCTGATAAATCTATTCTATTCTCATTCTCTTCAACTTTATGGCAAGCCGAAAAAGCAAACAAAAGAACCAAAATCATAACATAATAAAAACGACTCATATATCTAATATTCAAATTTCTTTTTGTGCATTATTTATGATTTAGTGTATCAGTGGCCATTTTTTGCCACTCACAAAGTGATGCCTTTGGCAAAAAACACCAATGCGCTAAATAGCAGTAAAATATTTATAAATAAACACTTACTTATAAGATTGTCTCAAAAGCAGCAATTAGTTTCTTAACTTCTTCAATTGTATTGTAATGCACCAAACTAACACGCACCACGCCATCTTTTTCGACCAGATCTAAATCTTCAATTATCTTTTTTGCATAAAAATCACCAAAACGGATGCCGATATTGAATTTATCTATTTGCCTAACTATTGATGAACTTTTGAGCTTATGATGAACAAAAGAAATGGTAGGCACACGTTTATATTTACCTGCACTTCTTTCTCCAATAATTTTAATATCAGCATTTTTGTTAAGATAATTGAGTAATTCAGATGCTAATATTTCTTCATGCTCTGCAATTAAATCGAAACTCTTATCATGCTTCTTTTTCGGTTTAATATTGGTTTCGGAAGGAAAATGATAATCATGCAAAGCTTCGAAATATTCGGGAATAGCACCTAAACTGTATGTAAGTTCAAAATTAAAATTGCCCGGCTGTAATTTATATGGCACTTCATCTTTGCCAATAAAATAATGGTTGAAGCTCTCTAAACTTTGTAATAAATCGTATTTACCATAAAGTACAGCTTGATGTGGTCCGTAAGATTTATAGGTACTGAATACATAAAAATCGACATCTAAATCTTTTACATCTATTTGACGATGTGGTGCATAGGCAACAGCATCAACACAAATAAGAGCACCTGCATTATGAACTGCTTTGGCAATTTCTTTAATCGGGTTAATAGTTCCCAAGATATTTGAAGCGTGTACAAGTGAAACTAATTTAGTTCGTGGACTGAGCAATGAGTTCAAATCGCTTAAGTCTAAATTCATACTTTCCGGATTTAGCTTCCAGATTTTTACAATAATTCCCTTTTT
>CAYPOW010000045.1:0-17126 GCA_964412145.1 uncultured Draconibacterium sp. | reverse complement strand
CCGACAATTATTTTTGAATAATAAGGAGTAAATAATTTGTCAACACCTTTAAAATGATCTGCATAAATCCTTCTGAAAGTAGACGTTGTTATTCCCTGAAAAGGCGCAAAATAAATTTTAAGTTGCTGATTCATTGATATTTATTAATTGACGCAAGCGTAGCGAGCTAATGACGCGAAGCAAATGACAATAAATTACGCGAACGCAGTGAACTAATTACGCGCAGCGCAAATGACAATAAGTGACGCGAAGCAACTTACCCACAATGGAAAAAGCGATCCACCAGTTCAAGGATTCGCTCTTCGTCCTGACTTATTTCTTCTCGTAAATTTTTATCCTTATACGACTTCAATTTGTTTATAATTCCATCAAGAGTTCTTAGGTCAAAAACACCGTATTTCAAAAAGATATTTTTTTGCGATTCCAGTGCTTCTGCAGAATCCCAGCAGGAAACAGGTAATTTGGCTAGTCCGTTTGTTCTTTCCTGATTTTTTGCTTCAAAAATATTTACATCCACATAGGTTTTAGTTGCATATTCCAGTGCATCGTCCATTTCAAAACCGTGACGTGCAGCTACCGTTAAGCCTGCCAGGAGTAAATAAATATCGGCTGAGCCATCAGGACAGCGGAACTCAACAGTCTGTTTTTTGCTAAAATCTTGTGTATTCGCTTCTTCAAGTGGATTGGCATGTTTTAACATGTCGTTTTGACCGGTCCAACCTAATGGGACTCGCACCAAAACAGAACGATTCCGATCACCCCAGCAGATATTTGTGGGCGCTTCCTGATGTGGAACCAGACGGAAATAGGAGGTAGGATTCGTATTTCCGAAAGTAGTTAAAGAGGGTGCCAAGTGTAAATATCCGGCAATTGCTTTTTTTGCAGCATCACTAATTTTTCCGTTTTTAATCATTTGATTTACGCCTTTTTTCATCAGGCGCGTGTGAATATGTAAGCCACTTCCTGCCTTTCCAACTGAAATTTTTGGAGCAAATGTAACCGTAACGCCATAACTATGAGCAAGCGTTCGAATCGCCCACTTAGCTTTAATTAATTGATCTGCAGCATCTTCTAATTGGGAAGGTTTAAATTCAATTTCGTTTTGTTCATACTCCAAGTTTCCAACTGTAAAATTACCTACTTCGGAATGCCCGTATTTGATATTACCACCAATGGAAGAAATGGCCAGCATCGCTTCTCTTCTCAAATTTTCCCACTTGCTAAAAGGCGAGCTTTCGTGATAACCACGCTGATCATCGGTAACGAAATATGGTTCTTTTTCGCTGATGACATAATACTCCAGTTCGCCCATAACTTCAAAGTCAAAACCTGTTTTTTCCTGAAGTTGGATATGCGCTTTTTGAAGAATATATTCAGGAGAGCCTTCGAAAGGATCCCCGCTTTTATTATAAAAAGAGCAGAGAATATCCACCGTTGGAATATCAGAAAATGGATTTAAAAAAGCCGTTCTAAAACGAGGGATTACATATAAATCACTGTTTCCTGTCTCAATATAAGGGAATAAACTGCTTCCGTCAACACGTTCGCCGGAAGAAAGAACTTCTTCTAATTGCTCGCGGTCGCTAATCACAAAGTTGAGCGTTTTTAATCGGCCATCACCACCAGCATATCTAAAATTTAGCATTTCAATATGCTGATCTTCAATATATTGAATAATATCGCTTCGTGTAAATTCTTGTGGTAATTTCTTAAAAAACCGGATGAGCGGATTTGGGCTAAGTGAAAAGTCTTTAGTCATATAGTTTTGATTTAAATGATAGTGTTATTGTGTTCACAAATATCCGAAAAACAGTTCGTATTTAATAATTTTTTTAAAACAGATTTTTGATTTTCGATTTATGCGAGATTAATTCAACGATGCAATCGTTTTTGTAGCGTCAAATATTTCATGATAGGTTCCTTTTACAACAAAGGTAAAAAATCATTTTCAATGAATATGAAGATAATATGAGAATAAAAATTTCATAATTTTTAGTAATTTTTCCTTTCTGTATTGGCATGTTTTTTTGTTACCTTTACATGTTTTTTACGTCAACCATAAAAGCCTTTTGCATGATCTATTTAAAGCTATTAAGAGAAAGTTTAATATTTGCATTTAACGAGCTGATAGTAAACAAAGTAAGAACGTTTTTGTCCCTACTAGGCATCACGATTGGGATTTTTTCGGTGATTGCGGTTTTTACCATTTTCGATTCGATGGAAATTTACCTTCGAAACAGCATCAATTCATTGGGAAGCAATGTTTTGTTTGTTCAAAAATGGCCTTGGATGGAAAACGATTTGGAATGGTGGAAAATTATGAATCGCGATGAGCCTTCTCTGGACGATTTAGTTGCCATTAACCGCAACAGCGAATTAATGGAAGCGGCCTCCTATATGGCTGGAACCAGTAAAACATTAAAAAACGGAAATAATAGTATGGAAAATATTCGTGTAGATGGAGTGTCTTACGATTATCCAAAAATTATGAGTCTTGATATTCAAAGCGGTCGTTTTTTTACCGAATTAGAAGCAAATAACGGAAGAGGAGTGGCACTAATTGGGTCAACGGTAGCCGAAAATCTTTTTCCAAACGAAGATCCGATTAACAAAAACGTTAAAATTGGCGGATACAAAACCTATATAATTGGAGTCATTAAAAGGGAGGGTGACGATGCTTTTGGAAATTCGCCCGACGAAACAATTATGGTTCCTATTAACTACTATCGAAATTTTGTTAATTTAAAAAGATCGGGAGGCAATACCATCGCTGTTCTAGCGAAAACAAATATTAGCAATGAACAGCTCCGCGATGAACTTACCGGCGTTTTAAGGTCGGCACACAGAATAAAACCAGGCAAGGAAGATGATTTTGCTATTAACGAAACCAGCGTTATTAGTAGGGGATTCGATGCTTTCTTTGGTATTATTGCAACCATTGGTTGGGTTATTGGAGGTTTTTCTTTGCTAGTAGGTGGATTTGGAATTGCCAACATTATGTTCGTGTCTGTAAAAGAGCGAATTAACATCATTGGAATTCAAAAATCCTTGGGAGCAAAAAACTATTTTATTCTTTTCCAGTTTTTGTTCGAAGCTATTGTTTTGGCACTAATTGGTGGAATACTTGGTTTGCTAATCGTATTCTTATTGGTTGTGATTGTAAACGCTGCCTTTGATTTCGGAATGGTTCTTACCTTGGGGAATATTATGTTAGGTATTCTTGTTTCATCCTTTATTGGATTGATAAGTGGATTTTTACCTGCTTTTCAGGCATCGAAACTCGATCCGGTTGAAGCTATGCGATCATTGAGCTAGATTTGCTTTAAAATATTTTTAGGAAAAACACAGTGCTATTTTCGTATTTTTGTCGGCATATTTCAATTCTATTATTATGGCTGACGACAAGAAAATTATTTTTTCAATGGTGGGTGTATCTAAGCAATACGGCCCAAGCAAAAAGGTTTTAAAAGACATTTATTTATCTTTTTATTATGGTGCTAAAATTGGCATCATCGGATTGAATGGCTCCGGAAAATCTTCCTTATTAAAAATTATTGCCGGAACAGAAAAGGCCAGTCAGGGTGAAGTCGTTTTTTCACCTGGTTACCGAGTTGGAATGTTAGAACAAGAACCTTATCTCGATCCAACAAAAACAGTAAAGGAAGTAGTTGAAGAAGGTGTTTTTGAAACGGTTTCATTACTGAAGGAATACGAGGAGGTGAATAATCGCTTTGCCGAACCTATGAGCGATGATGAAATGACAAAACTTATTGATCGTCAGGGTGAATTGACCGATTTACTTGATCAGCATGATGCCTGGGAATTGGATAGTAGATTGGAGCGTGCGATGGATGCTTTGCGCTGTCCTCCTTCCGAAGCAAGTGTTAAAAACTTAAGTGGCGGTGAAAAAAGACGTGTTGCTTTATGCCGACTCTTGCTTTCAGAACCAGAAATCCTATTATTGGATGAGCCTACCAACCATCTGGATGCAGAATCTATTCAATGGCTCGAAATGCATTTGCAACAATATAAAGGAACTGTAATTGCAGTTACTCATGATCGTTATTTCTTAGATAATGCTGCTGGTTGGATATTGGAACTTGACAGAGGCGAAGGAATTCCTTGGAAAGGAAATTATTCATCCTGGTTAGATCAGAAAACCAAGCGTTTACAAATGGAAGAAAAGACGGCCAGCAAACGCCGTAAGACGCTGGAAAGAGAGCTGGAATGGGTCCGGATGGCACCCAAAGCACGTCATGCCAAGTCAAAAGCACGTTTAAGTGCCTACGATAACTTAATGAATCAGGATGAAAGACAACAAGAAGAAAAACTGGAAATTTATATTCCGAACGGACCTCGTTTAGGCGCTCAGGTTATTGAGGCCAAGGGAGTTTCTAAAGCGTTTGGTGATAAGCTATTGTTTGAAAATCTTGAATTTCACCTCCCACCCAATGGCATAGTAGGTATTATTGGTCCAAATGGTGCAGGAAAAACAACTTTATTCCGATTAATAATGGGAATGGAAAAACCCGATCAGGGCGATTTTATTGTTGGCCCAACAGTAAAGGCAGGTTATGTAGATCAGGATCACAAAGAAATTGATCCTGAAAAATCAGTCTGGGAAATCATTTCCGAAGGAAACGAAAATATTCAGCTGGGTAGCAGAATGATGAATAGTCGCGCCTATGTTTCGCGCTTCAATTTTAGCGGAACAGATCAAAGTAAAAAGGCAGGTGTATTGTCAGGTGGAGAAAGAAATCGTATGCATATGGCTCTAACTTTAAAACAGGAAGCTAATGTTTTGTTGCTCGATGAGCCAACCAACGATATTGATGTGAATACACTGAGAGCATTGGAAGAAGGTCTGGATAATTTTGCAGGATGTGCCGTAATTATTTCACACGACCGTTGGTTTTTGGATCGAGTAGCCACTCATATCCTGGCATTTGAAGGAAATTCGCAGGTGTATTGGTTTGAAGGATCTTATTCAGAATACGAAGAGAATAAGAAAAAGCGATTAGGCGATAAGGGCCCAGAGCGTATTCGTTATAAAAAATTGAAGGCGGACTAAAGAAATCTGTAAATCTGCTTTTGCCTATTGCATTGGAAGCATTATTCTGCTAACTTTGACAAGCAAGCAAAAGCTATGATAAATTGTAATTCTTCAATCGTATTTTATGGGTTTAAAGATATTCCGCTGGATATTAATTCCAGAATGCAAGCTATCGGTATAAAACCAATCCTATTTTCTTCTCAAAAACAACAAAATGTACTGAAAATAAGCGAATTAGCAAATAATTCCTCGGCTCTAATAATTTTAGAAACAGATATAAATCTTCCTAAAATTGTTGAACTTTTTCTGAGAGCGAATAAAAAAGTGTTTTTTATTGGGAATAGCAATAATGATAAATTTATTCCTAAAGGCTTTGGTATCGTGTCAAATGCGGAAGATGCATACGAGGCTCTTTTAAATGCAACGGAAACATTTTTTATTGAAAATCAAATTGGCAAATTGGAGCTTCGTTTTAATTCATTTGGACTGACTCATTTAAAGCTTGCCAAGAATGGAGATTTATCGGCAAAGCTAAGCAAGCAGGCACAAATTGTTCAAAAACAATTAAACGATTATTTTAGTGGGAAGAGCAAAAATTTTGATCTTAAAATAGGTTTAATGGGAACGGAATTTCAGTGTAAAGTTTGGACTGAGCTTACAAAAATTCCTTATGGCCACACAATTAGTTATGGTGAATTGGCCGATAATGTGGGTGATACAAACGCATCCAGAGCAGTAGGATTAGCCAATAGCAAGAATCCTATTTGGATAATTATTCCTTGTCACCGAGTTTTAAGTAAAGAAGGCGATTTAGCAGGATATGCGGGAGGGCTTAAACTTAAACAAGCATTGCTTGACCTGGAATCTAAGCAAATGAGTTTGTTTTAAAACTGTGGTGAATTAAAAGAAATATAACACAAATAGAACCTGACGTTTATTGCTTAAAGATTATTTTCTTTTTTTCAATTCCAGCAGAAACACAAACATATTCTATTTGCGAGACCGATTCAAATTTCGCCAACAAAAAAGATATCTTTGTTTAGTATTTATGAAAAAGATTTGATGATGAGTGAATCTATTGAAAAATCATATCAGGAATTAGTCGAATTAAAATATCAATTGTATAATAGCCTGTTTTTAACATTGCCTTTGGATGCCGTTGAGCAAACAGGATTGCTTCTGCCTTTGTTGCAGGAAGCTTGTATAAAGGGTTTTGAGAAAGGAAATTCACCAACACATATTATCGATAGCTTTTTTAAGGAACAGAAGTCCGATTTTGAAGAAAAAGACCGAATAGCCTTTCTTTTTAAAAGTATTCAATATATTGAACGTCAGATAGTTCTAATTGATGCCTTGGAAGAAGCGGCTTACAACAAAATACATCGCATTGGCGATTCTGATTCATGGGATCGCATTAGCAAAAAGGTTAAAAGCAGAAATCTGGAAACTCAGATGAAAACCTTGCTCTCCAATTTTGGAATTCGTGTGGTGCTTACCGCCCACCCAACTCAATTTTATACGGGTTCGGTTTTAGCTATATCCACCGATCTTACAGAAGCCATTAATAAGGGTGATGTTGCGCTTGCGCGCGATCTTTTGGAACAGCTGGGAAGAACTCCTTTTTATCGCAAACAAAAACCAAGTGTTTATAGCGAAGCTCAATCCTTAATCTGGTATTTGAGTAATATTTTTTATCCTGCCGCAGGCGAGCTACTCGATAGAATCGATCAAAGTTTTCCGGGCGATATTTCAAAAGAAAGTCAACTAATTACTCTGGGTTTCTGGCCAGGCGGCGATCGCGATGGAAATCCATTTGTTACTGTTGATACTACGATGAAAGTGGCCAAACAACTTCGATACGAAATCAGTAGCAGCTACCATCAGGAAATTAAAGCATTAAAAAGACGCTTGAGTTTCGATGGTGTTAGCAAGATTCTCAAACAACTGGATGAATTATTTTACAATGAATTGAGCAATCCCAATGATGAAAATAAAATAGAATTGGAGCATTTGTTAGCAAAATTGGATGAAATAGAGAAAATATTGATCGAAAAACACAAAAGTCTTTTCCTCGAAAAATTAGTATCCTTTAAGAGAAAAGTTCATCTGTTTGGTTTTTATTTTGCCAGTATTGATATTCGCCAGGATAGCCGTGTAATTGGGAAAGCTTTTGATGCCGTAATGCTGAATAACCCTGAACTGTTTGCACCTAAATTCCACAAACAACCTGAATCAAAACAACTTACACAATTACTAAATGTAAAAGGAGTCATCGACACCTCTGTTTATGACGATCCTTTGATAAAAGATACGCTTGATTCTTTTGGCGCAATCAGAGAAATTCAGCAGATGAACGGAGAGTTGGGAGCACATCGATATATCATCAGCAATTGTCGCGGGCCATTGGATATGGCAAAAGTGATTGCTCTGTCACGCTTATGCAGCTGGGGCAATAAAACCTTAAGCCTCGATATCGTTCCTCTTTTCGAAACTGTTGAAGATCTGAAAGAAGCTGGCCAATCGATGGCGACTATCTACAGCCACCCTGTTTATAAAAAACATCTTATCGAACGGAAAAAAAGGCAAACGGTTATGTTGGGATTTTCAGATGGCACAAAAGACGGAGGTTATCTAACAGCTAACTGGTCTATTTTCAGAGCCAAGGAAGATGTGACACAAATTTCAAGAAGAAATAATGTAGAGGTTGTGTTTTTCGATGGTCGAGGAGGACCACCTGCCCGTGGTGGTGGAAATACGCATTTGTTTTATTCGGCCTTGGGAAAAACCATCGAAAGTCGGCAGATTCAAATTACGGTGCAGGGACAAACCATTAGTTCTCATTATGGCATCAAAGAGGCGGCCGTTCATAATCTGGGTCATCTTTTAACTGCCGGTTTTGAAAACAATCTTTTTAATCTGGCAAATTCACATTTGAATAAAGATCAACGTGCTTTATTTCAAGAGCTTTCAGATAGTAGTTATCTAAAATACGAAGCCTTGAAAAAACATCCTCTATTTATGCCTTTTTTGGAAGAGAGAAGCACACTAAAATATTACGGATTAGCAAATATTGGTAGTCGGCCAAGCAAGAGAGGAGCCGACAAAAAATTAAAATTTGAAGATTTAAGAGCCATTCCATTTGTGGGTGCCTGGAGTCAGTTAAAGCAAAATGTACCTGGTTTCTTTGGTTTGGGAACGGCTTTGAAAGAACAGGAAGAAAAGGGCAATCTGCAAGCTTGCATCGATCTGTATCACTCATCAACATTCTTTACAGCATTGCTAGCCAATAGCATGCAGAGTATGAGCAAAACAAATTTTACGATTACTCAGTACATGGAAAAAGATCCGAAATTTGGTAAATTCTGGAAAATAATTCATTCAGAATTTCTGCTGAGTAAAGAAATGGTTTTAAAAGTATCAGGTTATAATGAATTTCTGGAAGATAATGCACGAAGTCGTTTGAGCATTCAATTGCGCGAGAAAGTTGTATTACCGCTTTTAACCATTCAGCAATATGCTTTAATTGAAATTCAAAAAGCAGAGGATTCGGGAAATCAGGAAACCCTTTCATTTTATCAGTCAATGGTTATGCGCTCGCTTTTTGGAAATATCAATGCCAGCCGGAATTCGGTATAAATTAATAGTTTCAAGAGCTCACACTAAAAAACTTCCTTGGCTATTTTATAGATATTGTCCGATTTTCCCATCGTATAATAATGCAAAACAGGCACTCCGGCAGCAATTAATTCTTTACTTTGCTGAACGCCCCATTCTATACCCAACTCATAAATATGTTGTTTCGATTTGCATTTTTGAACTTCAGCCGCCAGGGCCTGCGGAATGTCAACATGAAAAGTTTGTGGTAAGGCCAATAGCTGATTTTTTGCCGAAAGGGGTTTTAATCCTGGAATAATAGGAACATTTATGCCAGCTTTACGACAATTTTTCACAAAATTGAAATAATTCTTATTATCGAAAAACATTTGCGTGACTATATATTCGGCACCAGCATCCACTTTGGCTTTGAGATAAATTAAATCACTATCTAAATTGGGAGCTTCAGGATGTTTTTCAGGATAGCCGGCAACGCCGATACAAAAATCAGTTGGATGTGCATTTTCCAAATCTTCTTCCAGATAAATACCTTTGTTTAAATTACTTGCTTGTTTTACTAAATCAACGGCATATGCATTCCCTTCCGGATCAGGAACAAAATATTTTTGAGTTACTGGAGGATCGCCACGTAAAAGCAAAATGTTTTTGATGCCCAAAAAATGCAAATCAATCAATGCATTTTCGGTGACTTCGCGTGTAAATCCGCCACAAATTAAATGGGGAACTACATCTATTCCAGTTTTGTATTGTATTGCTGAAGAAATCCCAACCGTTCCTGGCCTTTTGCGAACCGTTCGCTTTTTTAGCAAACCACCTGGAAGTGTTTCATATACAATTTCTTCCTGGTGATAGGTAATGTTGATATAGGCCGGATTAAATTCGAGCAAAGGGTTTATTTTATCTTCAATATTGCTAAACTGCTCTCCTTTTAAAGGCGGTAATAATTCAAAAGAGAAAAGAGTCTTTGTAGCCTTTTTTATATGTTCGGTGACTTTCATTTGTTTATAGTTTGTTTTAACGGTTATGACTGAGTAAGCTCTTGGCGCGTTCGATGGAAATGTTTTTGCGTATGGAGTAATCGATAATTTGATCTTCATCCACTCGTCCAACATTAAAATACTGACTTTTTGGATGCGCAAAATAATAGCCCGAAACACTCGATGGTGGATACATGGCATAATTTTCAGTGAGCTGAACGCCAATGTTTTTTTCTACATCAAGCAGATCGAATAATTCCCTTTTTTCGGAATGCTCAGGACAAGCGGGATAGCCTGGTGCCGGACGAATACCACGGTATTTCTCTCTGATAATATTTGGTATATCTATCTGTTCCTCAGGTAAATATCCCCAATGTTTTGTGCGAACCTGATAGTGCAAAAGCTCAGCCAAAGCTTCGGCCAATCGATCAGACAAAACTTTTACCATAATGCTGTTATAATCATCGTTTTGATCGATATATTCCTGACTCAGGCCCTCGGCTCCATCGCCAGTACTTACCACAAAGGCGCCGATATAATCCGCTTTTTCTTCTTCCAAAGGAAGGATAAAATCGGCCAAAGAAAGATTGGGAATGCCAGATTCTTTTGCTTCCTGATTTCGTAAAAACTGAAATTGAGTCAGCGCTTTTTCGCAATTTTCATCTTCAAAAACGGTGATTGTTTCCTGAGTTTTATTGGCAGGAAAAAGGCCATATACTGCTTTTGGCTTTATTCGCGTATCTTTTTCCATTTGATCAAGAATAATCTGAGCTTCTTCCCACAGTTTTTTTGCCTCAATCCCTTTTACAGGATCATCAAAAATGACCGGATATTTTCCGCTGATTTTCCAGGCATGGAAAAAGAAAGTCCAATCGATCCAGGGTCTTATCTCAGCAACAGAATAATATTTTACCTGAATTCCCAATTGATTTGGCCGTACAATTTCTGCTGAATTTCCCTGAATTTGAAAACCATTCTTTCTTGCATCACTGAGAGAAAGTAGCGTTTTGCTTTGTTTTGTTAGTGCATGTTTTTGGCGCAGACTTTCGTATTTTTCCTTAATTTCTTCCTGAAACAGATCTCTATTAGCAGGTGAAATCAAACGACTTGCGACCTGCACACTTCTGGAAGCATCGCGCACATAAACAACTGCATTTTGATAAGCAGGCGCAATTTTTACAGCAGTATGAATTTCGGAAGTGGTTGCTCCTCCAATGAGAATGGGAATATTTAGTTTTTGGCGTTGCATTTCAGTAGCTACTTGAACCATTTCTTCGAGCGAAGGTGTAATCAAACCACTTAAACCAATGATATCCACTTTCTCATCGATTGCCGTTTGGATGATTTTTGCCGTTGGAACCATTACGCCCAAATCAATCACTTCAAAATTATTGCACCCTAGAATAACACCGACAATATTTTTTCCAATATCGTGTACGTCGCCTTTAACAGTAGCCAAAAGTACTTTTCCGGCACTTACTTTTTCGCCTGCATTTTCCGACTCAATAAAGGGGAGGTAAGCAACCGCTTTTTTCATTACCCGGGCACTTTTTACAACTTGAGGCAAAAACATTTTTCCATCGCCAAACAAATCGCCTACATTATTCATCCCATCCATCAAAGGACCTTCTATAATGTGTAAGGCAAATTTGAATATTTGTTGAGCCTCCTTTAAATCTTCTTCAATATAATCGGTTATGCCTTTTACCAAGGCATGAGCCAGGCGATTCTCAACGCTTTCTTTCCGCCATTCCAAAACCTGTTCAATGGTTTTTACTTTCTCATCGCCAATCGTATTTTGAGCATAATTCAAAATGCGCTCTGTTGCATCTTCTCTTCGATTAAGAATCAAATCTTCGACCAAAACCAATAGTTCTTTAGGAATTTCATCGTAAATCTGCAACATGGCAGGATTTACAATGGCCATATCTAAACCAGCCTGAATGGCGTGGTATAGAAATACGGAATGCATGGCTTCGCGTATTGTATTGTTTCCCTGAAAAGCAAAACTAAGGTTACTTACACCTCCACTAACTTTGGCAAAGGGCAGGTTTTCTTTAATCCATTTCGTGCTATTTATAAAATCGATGGCATAATTATTATGTTCAACAATGCCTGTTCCAATGGTTAATATATTCGGATCGAAAATAATGTCTTCAGGAGCAAAATGAGCCTGATCGACTAATAATCGATAAGCACGTTCGCAAATTGCAATTTTTGATTCATAATCTGCCGCCTGTCCATCTTCGTCAAAAGCCATAACAATTGCCGCTGCTCCATAACGTTTTATTTTTTTGGCATGATCCAAAAAGGCCGCTTCACCTTCTTTTAAACTGATGGAATTGACGATGGCCTTTCCCTGAACACATTTTAATCCGGCCTCGATAACGCTCCATTTTGAGCTGTCGATCATAATTGGAATGCGCGCAATATCTGGTTCCGAAGCTAATTGGTTCAGAAAAATGGTCATTTCTTTTTCAGCTTCAAGCATCGCATCATCCATGCACACATCCAAAATTTGTGCACCACCTTCCACTTGGTGACGAGCAACACTCAAGGCTTCTTCGTATTTTTTCTCCCGAATTAGGCGGGCAAATTTGCGAGATCCGCTAACATTGGTTCGTTCGCCAATATTTACAAAGTTTAATAATTTACTGATATTCAGTGGTTCAAGGCCGCTCAATCGCGTTTCCGTCTGAAGTTCAGGTAGTTTTCGCACTTGTGCTTTTTCCGCAAGTTGAGCCATTTCACGAATATGATCAGGCGTGGTTCCACAACATCCGCCTACAATATTGGCGAAATTATGATCTAAGAAATCATGGATGTGATTTCCCATTTTTCCAGGACTTTCATCGTATTCACCAAACTGGTTGGGTAAACCAGCATTGGGATGAACACTCACATAAAAAGGTGATTTTTTGGAAAGCTCTTCTACATAAGGTCGAAGTTGTTCGGCACCTAGTGCGCAATTTAATCCAAGGCTTAAAAGCTCGATATGCGAAACGGAGTTAATAAAAGCTTCCAGAGTTTGACCGGAAAGTGTTCGTCCGCTGGCGTCAGTTATTGTGCCTGAGACCATTACGGGAATTTTCCTGTTTTCTTTTTCGAACAATTCTTCCAGCGCAAACAGAGCCGCTTTGGCATTGAGCGTATCAAAAATAGTTTCAACAAGGAAAACATCAATATTTCCATCCAAAAGAGCTTTGGCCTGCTTTAGATAGATGTTTTTCAAATCGTCGAAACTCACGGCACGAAACCCAGGATCATTCACGTCGGGCGATAAAGAAGCGGTTTTATTAGTTGGTCCTAAAACGCCAGCTACAAAGCGTGGCTTATCAGGATTCTTAGTGGTGTATTTATCGGCCGCATTTCGTGCTATTTTGGCGGCGGCCAAATTTATTTCATAATCCAACTCTTCCATTTGGTAATCGGCCAAAGAAATTTGGTTTGCGTTAAACGTATTCGTTTCGATAATATCGGCACCTGCCTCCAGATACGCTTCGTGAATACTTTGAATAATCTCGGGTTGAGTTAAACTAAGTAAATCGTTATTCCCTTTCACATTTTCAGGCCAATCAGCAAATCGCGTTCCTCGAAAATCTTCTTCACTTAATTTATGATTCTGGATCATCGTGCCCATGGCACCATCGAGTACCAGCACTCTATTTTTTATTTCTTCTTTTATATTTTTCATAGCTTGTTATTGGCATTTGACCTTTGGCTGTTTAGCTTGGCCATATTGTCAATTATTTTTTTATTTCGTGCTCTCTAGTATCTGCTCACGTGAGGTATATTCACGCAAAGATGCCAAGACGCAGAGCGGATTGTGCGTAAAACCTAAAATTACAAAATTAATCAGGCTTTACGCTAGCGCATGCGCATAGAAATGGAGCAGAGATAATTGCAGATGATTGATTTTTTTGTTTTCATACAGCGTTTTTCATTTATAAGCATTCAGCTCTTTTTTGCTGAATCCAGGTATTGGCACCTTACCGAAGCAGGTTGCCAGAGTTTCATTGAGCCTGGTCTCTTCGCTCTTCTTTATAAATCAAATACACCACAAATTGGGAGGAATATTTGAATTCTATGGCAAAGGTAAAGTTATTTTTTTATTTGGCAATTTAATTTGTTATCAGTAAAAGGTATTTTAGAGTAATTACCTAAAAAAGATCAGCAACAATTACCGTACGTATTATCAATGCAACACCAAAAATAATCAAACTAATTCCAACACCACGGTTAACTATTGAAAGAAATTTAGCTGTAATAAAACGTTTGATGCGGGAAGCCAAATATACTTTTGTAATATCAGAAAGAAAGACAACGGATAATGTGCCCGAAAAAAAGAAAACCATGTCGCGGGTTTCACTCATAAAGGGAGCTGCTACACCTAAAACCACTGTTGGCCAAAAAATCCACACAAAAGGATTTGCCAAGTTCATAAAAAATCCTTTCGCTATAAATGTAAAGAAATGAGGCCCGTTTTTATGAACCTCTGTTTTCGAGCTAATTTCGGTTTTATGACGATAGCTAACAATGCCAAAAACAATGAGTAGCAAGCCGCCCAAAACACCCATGAATTGATACTCTTTTATATTACTCATAATCGCGTGAGCGCCTAGAATAGAAAGACTTACTAAAAGTAAATCGTTTAGAAAAATGCCAATAGCCAGAAAAAGACCTTTGGTAAAACCTCTATGAATTCCTGTTTGGATAAGTGCAAAAAAGG
The DNA here is from genome assembly GCA_964412145.1 of uncultured Draconibacterium sp. Taxonomy (GTDB): domain Bacteria; phylum Bacteroidota; class Bacteroidia; order Bacteroidales; family UBA12170; genus UBA12170. The sequence goes on along the minus strand of CAYPOW010000045.1, from coordinate 2,752 downwards.
CAGGTCCGAATCCAAAAAAGAACGAGAGAGTTAAGCCAAGTATTAGTCCTTCTAATAAAGAATTCATAGAGTTATGATTGATTTTTTACAAAGGTTACCCATTCGTCAATACGCCCGTTCTTCAAAACTCGCGGAAATTTATTGGCGTTTCCGACTTTCTCTTTCATTTCCATATAATGAAGAAATACCTTGGGGGATATCACTTCAGCAAAAACATGACTTACTGCTTCGAGGCGCTCGACCCTATAATCGTCGTTGAGATTTTTGAGGTGAAAATCGATAATTCGGGCTGCTTCATCATTATCAAGCTTTTGATTGGTACCGATATACCACTGATGTGCAAAGCGGCCTTTGTATGGAAATGCATAAACAGTAAATTCATTTATTTCAATACCTAAATCGTTTTGTAACAATTCGATAGCGCGGTTCATGTTTTCTTGAGATAAATGTTCTCCACATACACTTAAGTAATGTTTTGTGCGGCCGGTAATAAGAATTTCGGCGTGCTTTTTATTCACTATTTTTACAGTGTCTCCAATAAGGTAACGCCATGCTCCTGCATTGGTCGATAACAAAAGAGCATACTCTTTATTTTCTTCGGCTTCGCATAAAGAGAGTGCTTGAGGATTCTTTCTCAAATCGCCTTCTTCATCAAAATTCTGCTCATTAAAGGGAACAAACTCGAAAAAGATACCATTATCAACTATTAAATCCATTCCTCTAATACCCTTGCGGCTTTGCATAGCAATATAACCCTCTGAGGCTAGGTAAGACTCATTAAAAATTATCTCTTTACCAAAAAGCTTTTCAAAACTTTTCATATAGGGCTGAATGGCAACGCCGCTATGCACAATAACTTTAAAATTTGGCCAGAGATCGTGAATTGTTTTTAAATTGTAGGTTTCAATAATTTTTTCTAAAAGAATCTGAACCCAGGCTGGAACTCCAACAACAACACCAATATCCCATTCAGGTGCTTTCTTTATTATTTCCTCCAGTTTAGTATTCCAGTCGCTAGTGCGTGAAATTTTTTTTCCTGGTTTATAAAAATGCTGAAACCAGAAAGGGATACTTGCTGCGGTAATCCCCGACAAATCTCCTTCATAATAAGTACCATTGTATTGTAAATGCGTGCTTCCTCCTATCATTAGCATGCCTTTTTCATAAAAACCCAACGGAAAATCGTATTGAACCATCCGAACAAGTTGACGAATACTAGCTCTTTTTATGCTTCTAAGCATATTGTCGGTTACAGGAATATATTTACTGGAAGCCTCTGAAGTTCCAGAACTTAATGCAAAATATTTCACTTTTCCGGGCCAAGAAACAAAAGATTCGCCATTCAAAGAACGATACCACCATTTTTTATAAATGGATGAATAGTCGTGTACCGGAACGGCCTCGCGAAAAGATTGAATAATATTCTCTGATTTAAGAATTTTAGAGAAATTATAATGTTCTCCAAAAGCGGTATTTTCAGCCTTTTGCAATAACCTACTCAATTGTTTCTCTTGTGCTTTTTCAATAGAAATATACTTATGCTTCATCTCCACAGGCCCACTCCATAAGGCATAGGCACTCTTAATCATACTTCCTAGTAGCATCTGAATTGTTTTAAATTCCAAGTAAATTTATAAAAAAATCGATCCTGCAAAAAAAAATAATTTTTAATTTGGACATGAAATCCTCTTTTGCTTTATACTTCGTTCTATTTTAGACAGTATAGAATTACATTGAGCTAAAATTACTTTCTTTAAATTCTACATGAAGAGAGATTGCTTTTTGTGCATTTTTATTTACTTGCATTGTGCAAAGCGATACAATCATATTCTTCTTATTTTTGGAAAAAAAAGAAGATGGATCTTAATCTAAAAAACAAAAGCTTTCTGGTTTGTGGTGCTGCCAGCGGATTTGGCCGAGCAATTGCAGAGGCACTTCTTGCAGAAGGAGCAAATATTATTGTAACAGCACGGCGTGAAGCAGAGCTTAAAAAAATATATGATATAGCCCCAGAGCGTGTGCAAATTGTAGTAGCCGATCTTTTTAAAGAAAAGGATCAGGATAACTTGCTGAATACGTTTGATTTAAATATACTTAGCGGTGCGATAATTAATGCAGGCGGACCTCCTGCCAAGTCTTTTTTGGAAACAGAAATGGAAGATTGGGATAATGCCTATCTGAGCCTGGTGAAATGGAAAGTGCGACTGACAAAAAAAATAATCCCGGCTTTTATTGCAAATAAATATGGCCGTTTGCTTTTTGTAGAGAGTAAATCGGTAAAGCAACCTGTAGAGAATTTAGTCTTGAGCAATTCTATGCGTTTGGCCGTAGTGGGATTTGTAAAAACACTATCGCAAGAAGTGGCACATCATGGAATTACAATGAATATAATGGCACCTGGTTATCACGATACGCCTGCCATGGAGCGTATTTTCGCAAAAAAAGCCAGTGTGAAAAAGATCAGCATTGAAGAAGCCAGAAAATCAATAGAATCAGAAATAGCGATGGGAAAAATGGGCGATCCGAAAGATTTTGCGCAAATGGCTCTTCTCCTGCTTTCCCCTTCATCTAATTTTATAAACGGACAAACAATTAGTGTTGAAGGAGGACTAATAAAAGGAACTTTTGGTTAATTAAATTCAATTAATACAATCAATTGAAAATGTTAATTATAAAACTTAATCAGGCACGTGCAAATTTTGTAATTTTGCAACAAGATAATTATTATGGCAAGAAAATCGGATAAGGTTAG
>CAYPOW010000044.1:4962-17155 GCA_964412145.1 uncultured Draconibacterium sp. | reverse complement strand
CCTCAAGTGCACTTACATAATAAGTGAATACGGACGAAGTACTGATTTCATAATCATTATCTTCGGCTGCAATTGAATAGTATACATGAGTTCCTTCACCTTGAGCTGGTATTGTTGTATAATACTCATTTCCATTTGATTGCATTGGAAGGGTATTGCTTAATGAGCCACTCACCGTTCCCCAATATAAAGTTACATGTTCTACGGTTCCATTATCCGTTATGGTAGCATAAACGAAAACGTCTTCATCAATTGCAGGACTCGCAGGATCGGTATAAATAGATCCGATGATTGGAGCTGTTGTTTGTGCACCCCAAACAGCCGCAATATATTCCGGATGATCGATATAGGGATTTCGGTTGTGTTGAATGGCATAAACAGCGTTATTTCTATTGATTTCTTTCTGACTTATTGGATCTTGCTCATGCCACTGAATTAACATTTCTAAATGCCAAGCAGTATATACAGGATATTTACTTCCGTCCAATACAGCACTATTCCAATTGGAAATAACATTTTCATAGCGTGTTGCCATATAAAAATACGTACGTGCAAAGTCTCCTTTGTATTCATCAATTGGTTCAAATACAGTCCCAGAATACCCAGGAGTAGAATTAGCCCCCAATTTTGAACCATTTGTGGAAGTCCAGCTAGGATTTGTTACTTCTCCAAAAGGATAATTTCCGCGTTTTCCGTTTACGTATCCATCTGTTGGATAAATATGAAATACGTCGGTTACCATTGGGGAAGCTTTGTTAAACCAGCTCTGAGGGAAACTATGCTCTCTATTATAACAGCTGCCTTCTCCATTGTAATTTCCACATTGATCGGATCCAAAAGTCCATTCGTAGGCAGGAGTTCCACCTGGGACGTCGCTGTACATATCCCAAACCTTTCCATTGTCTTTTTTGTCAGTCGATTGAAAATCAGTCCATAAATTAGAATAAGTACGTGGAGTATGGCCTTTAATAATTGTATATAAGGCAGTTTTTAGTTCAGCACCACTCAGTCCCTGTGCATTATTATAATAACCTGTAGGCTCCTGCCCATATATTAAAACAGCGAAAAGGAAAGAACAAACTAAAGATGATATTTTTTTTACTTTGAGAGACATCGATTATTATTTGCAGGCAAATGTAAAGAATTTTGCATTTGCTTAAATAATATTCAAATTTATCTCCATTTGCAATATAAATCAAGAAAGAATGCTTCTTCAAACTTCATAATCCATATACTAGGTATTGAGTATTGATGTATGAAAAAACATCTGTATTTTTGCGCCACACATTTAGCACATTATGGAATTGATAACTGATTGGACTGAAAAAAAACACAAACTTCTAAAGTATACAATTGAAAAACTGATGCCGGCAAACCAAATTTTTGGCATTGTTGTAAATGAAATTAATGATGGATACGTTCATTTTGAAATTCCGTTTAAAAAAGAATTTGTAGGTGATCTTTTTAATGGATTGTGGCATGGTGGGATTTTGGCCAGTATTGCTGATACCGCTGGTGGATTTGCTGTTGGTTCAAAGCTTGAATCCAATCTATTTCGGGTGAATACGATCGAAATGACTATCAAATATTTAAAAGGAACAAAAAAGGATAAAACCGTATATGCAGAAGCTAAAGTAACCCAGTGGGAAAACAAAATTGCAAAGTCTCATATTATTCTATATCAAGATAATAAAGCCGAACCTGTGTGCTCAGTAACATGTTCTTATATCGTCTTACCTGCTAAAAAAAGCTAATTTTGAAAAAACGTCTAAGCAAACTAATGTTTAGGAAGCTTATTTAAGATAAAAGCAATTTTTTCGTTTAAACTTAAGTTTCCATCTATCCAATTAATTTCAAATCCTTGTTTTTCCATTCTTCGGAACCAGGTCATTTGTCTTTTACTGAATTGATGGATGGCTGTATTTAAACGTCTAAACATTTCGTTATAGGCCAGATTTCCTTCTAGATGATCTGTAACCCATTTGTATTCTAAACCATAAAAAGTGAGTTGTTCTGGCTTAACTCCTGAGTTTAATAATCCTTCTACTTCTTCAATCATTCCTGTTTGTAATCGTTCTTCTAAACGCTCTGTAATACGCATTCTAACTACTCTTCTATCATAGTCGATACCAAATATTTTGGTGTCTATTTCAGGAAAATGAGTATCTATTTCAGGATTATCATCGTAATATTTCTGAATCTCAATGGCTCTAATTAAACGTTCTCTTTCAGAGGAATCTGTAGTATTGTGTAAATTCTTGAAAGAAGCTAAAATTTCCACTAACTCTTCATCTTCTTTCAGTACAAGTTCTTCTCTTAAAGATTCATTATTAGGTACATTGATAAGCTTATAACCTTTTAAAACGCTTTCAATATAAAGTCCTGTTCCACCACATAATATCGGTATGCTTCCTCTTTCATCGATCTTATTATAAGCTTCCAGAAAATCGCGTTGGAATTCAAAGACATTATACTCATAACCAGGATCAACTATATCTACTAAATGATGTGGAATCTCGATATTGTTAACAGTATAATCGGCCAGATCTTTCCCAGTACCAATATCCATACCTCTATAGACTTGTCGGGAATCGGCGCTAATTATTTCACCATTGACTAAACTTGCAAGATTTGCAGCAAGACTTGTTTTTCCGGTAGCTGTGGGGCCAAGAATTGTAATCATAAAAATTAATTAAGTGGCGGCAAATTTAATATTTTGATTTCATTTTGCGAAGCGAATATTCAAAATTAACTAAAGCTTCTCTTAATTCTATCAGAAAAGATAAGTTTTTAAAATCTACAACTTGCGTAAACCGTTCAAATTCAATACTGTAAATACTTTTTATTTTGCTGAAATACATTAAATTATCTTTTAAATTTTGTTCTTGAATAAGATTTTCATTTTCTACTTCTTGTTTTAAAAACTGAAGGATTCGTAAACCATCAACAAGTGTTGAGCAAGCCTTTACAAATTGCTCTTTTGTTTTATAATTTTTACGCAAAGCCGACCAAATATCTTCTTTCTTCAATTGATTTTGAAGAAATGCAGTCATTGGTGTTTCACAATCGCTTAAAAATAATTCAGGGAAAAGATCATAGGTTTTTTTAATCTTTTCGAATAACTGAAAATGATATATTGGATAAGAAGACCAATCGCCTGCATCACCTTTTATCATAGCAGGCCCCGTACCAAAATTTACTCGATCAGAAAACCGAGAAGCTGGATAAACTTTAACTGCATTATAATCGGCCAAAGACCCGAATTTGCGTAATTTTTGGAGAAAGTAAAAATCCTCACCAGAAACTTTGGGACTTATCCCTCCCATCTTTTTATAGATAGCGACAGTAGTTCCCATAGCAGAGCCTAAAGCTGTATAATGATACGGGTTATCAATTAGCAACATATTGATGGCATAATTTCGCATATAGATTTCATAACGAAGAATGGCTCTATTTGCATTTTCATCAGCCGTTAATTTATGGTAATATGGATTGGCTAATCCTACAATCTTTTTTTGATTCAAAAAGATACTCTTAACGGTTTCCAAAAAATTGTTTGGGTAAAATGTATCAGCATCGATGCTTAAAATGATATCATCTTTTTCTCCCAGACTGGCCGCTTTATCCATAGCCATTTTTCGTGCCCAGCCTACTCCTTTTTGCTTTCCCTGCCAACCATTGCCTTTGCTGCTTTTATCGATTGTAATAACAGGAAAAGTGTATTTTGAGCTTAAAATTTCAATGCTTTTCTGATTGTCGATACACTGAGCGATCTTATCTTCTGTTTCCCACCAACTATCTAATTGATTTACACAAGCGATCAATTCAAAATTTTGAAACGATTGCTGCTTCAAACTTTGCAATAAACGACCTATATTTTCGGATTCGTTTAAAATGGGTAAACACAAATATATTTTTATCTGGCTCATAAAGACAATAAAAAAGAGGCTGTCCTATGCTTGAACAGCCTCTTCGATTTTAATATTTAAATATTATTTTAAGAATTCAGGTAAACGGCCAGGAGTCCACATCGCTCCTACTTCGTCTAATTTCTTCTCAATAGCTTCCAATTCCGCTTTAGCAGCTTTAATGCGAGTTAAAACTGGAGGGAATTCTTCAATAAGTATTTCTAGGTTAGAAACAGCAGTTTTAGTCGGTGCAGATGTTGAACCCCACATACTGTTAGCAATAACACCAAAACGATCGCTTAAACAAACTTGTTCAGGTGGAACTTCCTCTGGACTTGCCTTAGCAGGTGTTCCATCCAATAAATGAGTGATTTCATCCAATTCTTCATTCAATGTTTTTGCTTTTTGAGCTAATTCGAAAGAACAAGCAGGTGTATTATGAATTGCTTGACGAATCTGAACCATTTTAGATTTCATTTCACCTAAATAACGATCAGCACCATCCACGGTCTTACCAAATTCAAGAACTTGATTCTGGAAAGCAACTAAAGCAGCCCTGTCTTCAGCTCCTAAAGTAACATTGTCTAATACTTTTGCTTTAAAATCAACAGGATCAGCAAGCCGTTTTGTTTCACCATCGGAAACTAAGGCCAAACTTACTTTATAATTTCCAGGCATTGCTAACATACCATCAGAACCACTATTGGTTGGATTGAATTTATCTACTGGTCTGCGAGGAGCAAATGCACTTTGATATTTCAAATTCCAAGCAGCACGATTAATACCTGAAGATGGTTTTTTATAGATATTTTTAACGATATCACCTTGAGCATCAGTTATAGTAAATACTAAATAAGCATCAAGCTGATTCTTTTCAGCTTTAAGATCCTCAGCTGTTGGCGAAGGAATTGGTTTCCCTTCTTTAAACAATTCGGCTTCTTTTTTAAGTCGAATGGATTTTAAAGATTTGGGTGCTTCTTTCAAGAAATAAGTGAATATAGCACCAAATTCAGGATTTTTTCCTAGATAAACTGTTGATCCTTGTCCATAACGACCGCCAGTTTTATGATACATTAATGCATCTGCAATTGGAAAGATATAAGCTTCAGTCTTAAGGAAATCATTATTTACTTCGCGTAAAGCAGAATAATCATCGATGATATAAAATCCACGTCCAAAAGTTGCAATTACTAAATCGTTTTCTCTTTGTTGAATAGTGATATCTCTAACGGCAACATCAGGTAATCCCGCATCCATTTTCTTCCAGAAATTTCCGCCATCAACGCTAGCAAAGAAGCTAAATTCTGTACCAATAAACAATAGGTTTTCGTTTACAAAATCTTGTTCTATTGTATGAACAGAACCGTTTTCAGGAAGGTTTTTGGCTACAGAAACCCAAGTTTTACCTTTATCAGAACTTTTCAATACATAAGGTTTAAAATCATCGGCTTTGGTATTGTTAAAAGTAACATAAACAACATTTTCATCAAAACGAGAAGGTAAAATATCGCTTACAGGAGTATAATCCGGAACACCTGGGAAAGAAGAAGTCTTTGTCCAGGTTTCGCCACCATTATCTGTTACTTGAACTAAACCATCATCGGTGCCAACATAGATAAGGCCCTCTTTAACAGTAGATTCTACTAATGCTAAAATTGTACCCCATTGTGATGTCGATACGTGCTTAACAACAGCATCGTCTGGCCAATATTTGCCCATCATTGGAAATTGATCACGATTTTCGTTGCGTGTTAAGTCTTCACTAATCTTCACCCAACTATTACCTCTATCTGTTGATTTGAATACTTTGTTGGCACCCATAAATAAGGTTTGTCCATTATGTGCGCTTAAAAGCATTGGAGTATCCCAATTCCAACGGTAATTCTCTTCACCTTTTAAAGGAGCGGGTTTGATGCTTGTAGCTTCGCCCGATTTTTTATCGTAGCGATATACATTACCATACTGATACTCAGAATAAACAATATTTTGATCGTCTGGATCTACTGCTTGCCAAAATCCATCACCACCCAGAGTTACTTCCCATTCGCCTGCTGATACTCCGGCTGAACTTGTATTTTGGTTTGGACCTCCAAAGCTGTTATTGTCCTGTGTTCCACCATAAACCCAATAGAATGGATAAGAATTATCAGCAAAAACACGGTAAAATTGAGTTACAGGAAGATTCGACTTAAAGATATAATTTTTACCAGTGTCAAAACTTTCATAGACACCACCATCACCACCAATCAAAAGGTGTTTGGTGTCATTTGTATCAATCCAAAGTGCATGATCATCTACGTGACGAGCATTGTTTCCCAAAACTGACCATTTTTTACCACCATCGACAGTTACTCTGGTACGTGTTTCCATTGAATAAACTTTATCTACATCGACTGGATCAGCAACAATCGTATTGTAATACTGTCCGCTTGAACTGTAAGAACCCATTTTCGAGAAAGAAGCTCCGCGATCAGTAGAACGGAAAAATCCGCCTTGATCATTTTGTGCTTCTATAATTAGATATATAATATTATTATCGACTGGAGAAATAGCAATTCCCATTCCGCCCATATCACCTTTTGGAAGACCGCTTGTTACTTTTTCAAATGTTGCTCCTGCATTAGTTGATTTATAGAATGCAGATTCTGGTCCACCGCCAATTTTTCCAAATGCACGACGACGACGTTGTTCTGAAGTAGCATACACTACATCCGAATTGCTTGGATCTATAACAACATTATTGATTCCAGTATTTTCTGAGATTTCAATAACTTTTGTCCAGTTTTTACCTCCATCAGTAGTTTTATATAAGCCACGATCGCCACCTGGTCCCCAGGCTGATCCTTCGGCTGCAACATAAACAACATCAGAGTTTTTTGAATCAATTGCTATCATACCAATTTGACGGCTCTCTTTTAATCCCATGTTTTTCCAGGATTTTCCTCCATCAAGTGTTTTATAAACACCATTGCCATAACCTAAAGCGCGTTGGTGGTTATTCTCGCCCGTTCCTGCCCAAACAACATTTGTATTGTTTGGATCCATAGTAATAGCTCCAATGCTGTAGGCACCTTTTTTGTCGAAAACAGGTTTCCAAGTTGTTCCATTATTAACCGTTTTCCAAATATGTCCGGCAGAAGCAGCTACATAATATTCGCTAGAATTGTTTGGATTAACAGCAAAATCTGATATACGACCCGAAGTAAATGCTGGCCCAATACTTCTCCACTTTATACCTGAGAAGGAAGTTTTTTCTACTGCAGTTTTCTCTTTTTTTGCTTCTTTCTTTTTCTTAGCAGCAAATGTTGGGTTTGCAACAAGAAATGCCAATAAAATAAAAAAGCCCAAACTGAATGTGCTTTTTAATTTGTGTTTGTAATTCATGTGTATAGTTTAAATGATTAATTATTTTGAAAAAACCTTTGCAAGCATATTTTTAAATCAATAATGAAATAAAAATATGGTCTTACAAAGGTCTCAACTTATATCTAAATTTATTTGTCTGAAGAAGGTTTTTTACCTTTACCAGGTTTAGCAATACTTTCGCGCATATCGGTGTCAGCCTGAATATTTTGAAATTTATAATAATCCATAATACCTAAATTCCCACTCCTGAAAGCCTCTGCAATAGCTTTTGGTACTTCTGCTTCTGCTAGAATAACCAGTGCTCTGGCCTCCTGTGCTTTGGCAATCATCTCTTGCTCTAAAGCAACAGCCATTGCTCTTCGCTTTTCAGCATTCGCTTGAGCTATATTTTTATCAGCATTTGCTTGATCCATTTGAAGAACAGCACCAATATTTTTTCCAATATCGATATCTGCAATATCAATAGACAGAATTTCGAAAGCTGTTCCAGCATCTAAGCCTTTTGATAAAACTACTTTTGAGATAGAATCGGGATTCTCCAATACAGCCTTATGACTGGAAGAGGAACCAATTGATGATACTACACCTTCTCCAATACGAGCCAGAACAGTTTCCTCTCCTGCTCCACCAACTAATTGTTGAATATTTGCACGAACAGTAACTCTTGCTTTGGCTATTAACTGAATACCATCTTTGGCAACAGCAGTAACAGGAGGCGTATTTATAACCTTTGGATTTACAGACATTTGAACTGCCTGAAATACATCACGACCCGCAAGGTCAATAGCTGTAGCGGTTTTAAAATCAAGCCCCATATTGGCCTTATCGGCCGAAATTAAAGCTTCAACTACATTCTTAATTTTACCACCTGCAAGATAATGAGCTTCCAGATCGTCGCGTTTTAATTCCAATCCTGCCTTTTTTGAAGTAATCATTGCATTTACAATCACTTTGGGCGGAACATTCCGCCAACGCATCAGTACTAATTGAATTAAAGATACTCTGACTCCCGATACGAGTGCAGAGAACCATAGTCCAACAGGTATATAAACAAAAAGCAACCAAATACTGATTACAACAGCTACAATTATACCTATTATCATTCCCATACCTTGTTCCATAATTTACATATTTTAGATTTTGAAAAACTGATTCTATTTAAATAGTCTCGACAAATATTTTATTATTTTTAATTTCTACGATACGAATTTTCGTTTCCGGATCTAGAAAATCACCAAAGCTTGAAACTTCAACAAATTCATTTCCAAATCGGGCCTTCCCCATTGGAGTTAAACGAGATACACATACTCCTTCATCACCGAGCTTAAATTTGTGCTGCACCTGATCTATTTTCGAATCACTGTTTGTTGAAAGCATTGCTTTTTTCCAGGTTTTTGAGCGTAAACTCATTACAAGTACTACGATGCTAAAAATGGAAGTTCCAATTAAAGCAAATATTCCCCAGCCAGTACCATAAATCACAAAAGTTTGGTAAACACCTAAAATAAGAGCAATCAATCCAATAATTCCAATAAAAGTGGTTCCAGGGACTACGAGAAGCTCAAGAAGAATAAAAATGATTCCTAAAGCAATTAATGCTAAAATAATTATCCAGGTCATTAATTTTTAATTTTTGTAAAATTAAGAAAAGAAATGGGATAATTTAAAAGAAAAATAGCTTTTTACATGCTTTAAAATAAGAAAATAGACATTGTTATGAATGATTATAAGCCCTGCTAATCTATGCTGACCGTTAAATCACGACGAGATAACTCATCAAACATAGGTTTTAAAGTGGTAAAAGAGTCGGATTTTACAGCGCATTTTCCTTTGTAATGTACAATGAAGGCACATTGTTCAGCTTGTACATCATCGTGATTACAAACATCAACCAATGATCGAATAACATAATCGAAAGTATTAAAATCATCGTTAAATAAGATAAGCGTTTTGTTTTCGTTTAAAAGCTCATCACTATCAAAAACGGGATTATGTTTTTCCTTAGTCATATTGCAAAGATATATAAAAAAGATTTTCTAATTTTATTTCATTGACGCCTTTTTTTATCTTTTGTTACTATTTTTTTGCTTGAGTTTTTCAAATTATCTTTGCAGTATGCTCCAACTAAAAAGATATCAAGCTGATCTTACAAAGGCTTTAAAATCAAATCTTCCCGGATTTGAAGCCCATTTGAAATTAGCACCAAAAGAAAGAATTGAAGGCATAAAACTTAGTGAAAGAGCTGATGATGCTAAACAAAGTGCTGTATTGATCATTTTGTTTCTGGAAAATAATAAATTAAAAATTCTATTTATTCTTCGAAGCGTATATAACGGAGCACATAGTGGACAAATTTCTTTTCCAGGTGGTCAAAAGGATAAAATTGATATGGATCTGATACACACGGCTTTACGTGAAACAAAAGAAGAAATTGGAGTAAGTCTTGACCTTAAAAACATAGTGGGGAAACTCTCGGAATTGTACATTCCACATAGCAATTTCATTGTGCAACCTTATGTTGCTTTTGCTGAGGAATTGGGCGAATTATCACCAGATCCTACAGAAGTTCAAAAGATTTATAAAATTGCTCTAGATGATTTACTAAAGGTGGATGCAATTCAAAATAAAAATGTATTATTTGTAAATAAACTACCCATTTCTGCGCCTTGCTTTTTTATAGATAATCTTAAGATATGGGGCGCTACTGCAATGATATTAAATGAGTTACTGGATATTATTAGAAGCAATGATTTAAGTTACATTTAGGTGTAAAAAATGCGTTCCAAAAAATTGAAACGCATTTAAATATATGAATCAGAGACTTAGTCTTCAACGATAATATTAGAAATCATTTTCGACGAATGTCTTAACATTTCAGTTACACCACAATAACGTTCTTCCGAAAGGCTTACTGCTTTCTTAATTTTGTCCATTGGTAAATCTTTACCACGGAAAGTATAATTAACCGTAATAGTATGGAAATATTTTGGGTGTTCTTCCGTTAGCTCACCTTCAACTTCAACATTGAAATAATCAGGTGTGACACGCATTTTCTTTAAAATAGAAATCACATCCATTGCCGTACATCCACCTAAAGAAACTAACATTAGTGTTTTAGGGCGTGGACCTAAGTCGCGCCCACCAACATTTGGAGTAGCGTCAATCATTATTTTTTGAGTATTTTCGTGCATACTGGCCTCAAAAGCCATTTCGTCTTGCCATTTTATATCAATTTTTTCTTTCATTGTTTTTGTATTTATTTTTTTTGCGATGCAAAGATAATAAAAAGCTTAAGGGAGCAAAATACGCTCATTTCTATTTCTCCTCCATAAAAGGATAGCGATAATCTGTTGGAGGAACAAAATTTTCTTTTATTGTCCGCGGTGATACCCAACGCAATAAATTGAGGTATGATCCTGATTTATCGTTAGTTCCGGAGGCTCTTGCACCACCAAAAGGCTGTTGCCCAACTACCGCTCCTGTTGGTTTATCGTTGATATAGAAATTTCCGGCAGCATTTATTAATTTATCAACTGCAAGAGATATTGCATATCGATCGTGTGCAAAAATAGCACCGGTTAAAGCATAAGGAGAAGTTTCATCAACTAGTTTTAAGGTTTCTTCGAATTCATTTTCAGGATAAACATAAATTGTTAAAACAGGGCCGAATAATTCTTCTTGCATTGTAACATATTTAGGATCAGAAGTTAATATAACAGTTGGCTCTATAAAATAACCTTCGGTTTTGTCGTATCCACCACCAACAATAATTTCAGCTTCAGAGTCACCTTTTGCACGATCGATAAAGCTAGCCAATTTATCAAAGGAGGCTTCATCAATTACTGCATTGATAAAGTTTTGAAAATTCTCCACAGTCCCCATTTTAAATGACCCAACATCGGTAATTAATTTGTGTTTAATTTCTTCCCATAAATTATCAGGAATATAGGCACGTGAAGCTGCTGAACATTTTTGTCCCTGATATTCAAAAGCACCACGACTTAAAGCCGTTACTACTTCATCAACCTTGGCTGACTTATGAACCATTACAAAATCCTTCCCTCCTGTTTCGCCAACAATTTTTGGGTAAGTATTGTAAATTCCAACATTTGCTCCAATCGTTTTCCATATTTTGTTAAAAACAGCATTGCTACCAGTAAAGTGAACGCCAACAAAGTCTTTATGTTCTGCCATTACCCTTCCACCTTCCGGTCCAGGAACAAAAATCATATTGATAACTCCATCTGGCAAACCAGCTTCTCTGAAAATTTCCATAATAATATTGGCTGAATATACTTGTGTATTGGCTGGTTTCCAAACAACTACATTTCCCATCAAGGCAGGTGCTGAAGGCAAATTACCAGCAATCGCAGTGAAGTTAAATGGGGTAATTGCATAGACAAAACCTTCCAGAGGGCGTTGCTGAACTCTGTTCCAAATTCCTTTACTTGAAACGGGTTGTTGACTGTAAATATCAGCCATAAATTCAACATTAAATCTCAGGAAATCAGCAAATTCGCAAGCTGCATCAATTTCGGCCTGATAAATATTTTTGGATTGAGCAAGCATAGTTGCTGCATTAAGTTTTGCTCGATAAGGACCAGAGATTAAGTCAGCTGCTTTGAGAAAAATAGCTGCACGATTATCCCAACTCAATGATTGCCATTTAGGTCGGGCTTTAAGAGCTGCATCTATGGCCTGAGTTACATGTTCAGCACTTCCGTAAAAATAATGCCCTAATATATGTTTAAACTCATGAGGAGGATGAATAGAAATGCGATTATCAGTTTGTACTTCTTTTCCTCCAATAACCATTGGAATATCAATTTGTTTTGATTTTAATTCTATGATGGCTGCTTTAACAGCAGCTCTCTCAGGACTTCCTGATTTATATTCTAATGTTGTTTCGTTTATTGCTT
>CAYPOW010000044.1:0-4862 GCA_964412145.1 uncultured Draconibacterium sp. | reverse complement strand
TGGCGGTTAAAAAATGTTAATCGAACAATGAATAAAAATGAATCAGGAGAATGTCCATTTTTGATTGTCTGATACTAAAAAAAACGTAAATTTGTTGCAAGACCCAAAAGATGATTCACTTTTACAAATACCAAGGCACAGGCAATGATTTTATTCTGATTGATGGAAGAGAAATTATTCCTGAACTTAGCACCCATCAAATAAAGGCAATTTGCGATCGCAATTTTGGTGTCGGAGCCGATGGACTCATGTATCTTCTTAAAAATGACCAATTTGATTTTGAGATGAAGTATTTCAATAGCAATGGTCTTGAAGGCAGCATGTGTGGTAATGGTGGTAGATGCATCGTTTCCTTTGCCTTCGACAGAGGGATCAAGCAACCTAGTTTTCGTTTTTTAGCTAGTGATGGAGAGCACTTTGCTGAAATATTACAATCCAAAGAAAACTTTAAACTGATTAAACTTAAAATGCTGGATGTAACTGATATTAAAAATATTGACGATCATTTAGTTTTAAATACCGGGTCTCCTCATCATTTAACTTTTTGCAATTCAATTGCTGATAAAAATGTTGCTGCGGCAGGGAAAGCCATCCGGTATTCTGAAAAATTTATAGGCGAAGGAATTAATGTTAATTTTATTGAGCAAAAAGGGAATCATTTATTCGTTCGCACATACGAAAGAGGTGTTGAAAACGAAACACTCGCATGCGGAACTGGTGTAACAGCCTCGGCCATAGGAGCTTTTTTAAACAGCCCAAATAAATTTAATATTTATCAAATACAAACACTGGGCGGTATTTTAAAAGTAAGCTTTCAGGAAAATAATCAATGTTTTACAAACATTTTCTTAGAAGGGCCAGCCGAATATGTTTTTAAAGGAAGTATTCAAGTCTAAAAAGGAAATATGAGTACTCAAAAAATAATACTACGTGCTCCGGAATTAACTGATTTGGATAAAATTCAGTTATGGGAAAACGATATGGAATTGTGGCATTTGAGCAATACGCTTCTCCCCTTTTCACGTTTTACAATTGAACAATATATTCTGAGTGAGCAAGAGGATATTTTTTCTAAAAAACAAGCTCGTTTTATAATTTCTCTTCAAGATGAAAACAATTCCGTGTCTATTGGCGCAATAGATTTATTCGATTTTGATCCAAAAAATCGTCGTGCAGGAGTAGGGATTTTGATCGAAAAAGAGCATCGCAAGAAAGGTTATGCTAACATAGCATTGTCTCAATTAATAGAATACAGTTTTAAAGTGCTGAATCTGCACCAGCTATATTGTTCCATTTTGCATTCCAATAAGGAGAGCCTCGAATTATTCCAAAGGCAAAAATTTTCAATTATTGGAGTTAAAAAGGATTGGATTTTATTAAATAACGAATGGCAGGATGAGTATCTTCTACAATTAATCAATCAAAAGTATATATAAAAATGGCCTACTATCACAGCAACTACAGCAATACTCGAAAGAAAAAAAGTAAATTTAGAAATACTGTTCGAATCCTTATTATCCTCTTGATTTTAGGTCTTTCAGGAGGTGCCTATTTTGTTTACCAAGCCATTTTTTCAGCCAATGTTTGGATTGCCAATGAAAAAGGAGAATTTAATATCTATATTAAACCAACAGATACATTCGAAGATTTGAAAAAGCAGCTTTATGCAAATGGCTTGATAATCCACCGTGCTAATTTTGAGTATTGGGCGAAATATAAGAATTACGACCAGAAACTTAAACCTGGTATGTATAAAATTAATAACGGCCTATCAAATGAAGATCTCATTAATAAACTTCGTGCAGGTGATCAAGACCCTGTTCGTTTAATTTTTAATAATATCAGACTAAAAAAAGATTTTGCTGCCAAAATTTCAGAACTCATATATGTGGATAGCACAGAGTTATTAAAAATGTTAAACGACAGTTTATTATCAAGTAAATATGGATTTTCTAGCGAGACTTTTAAAAGCATGTTTATTCCTAATACTTATTTTGTAAACTGGAATACATCTGCTGAAAAATTCATTGAAAGAATGAATTACGAATACAAACAGTTTTGGACTGAAGAGCGATTAAAAAAAGCACAGGCTCACGATTTATCTCCAATTGAAGTTTCTATACTTGCAAGTATCATCGAAAAAGAAACACAGCAAAATGCTGAAAAAGCAACGATAGCAGGCGTTTATTTAAACAGACTTAAAAGAGGTTGGCGTTTGCAAGCGGACCCAACGCTTATTTATGCTTTAGGCGATTTTACAATTAAACGTGTTCTTACAGAATATATGAATTTCAATTCTCCTTACAATACATACAAATATACTGGTCTTCCCCCAGGACCCATTTGTATTCCTTCTATTTCATCAATCGATGCGGTATTAACTGCTGAGGATCACAGTTTTTTCTATTTTTGCGCAAAACCCGATTATTCCGGTTTCCATAATTTTGCAAAAAATAATATTGGGCACAATATAAATGCACAAGCATATCGACGCTTTTTAAACAGGGAACGAATCTTTAAATAAAGTTGATTTTTTTGACTATTAGCATTTTTTTGGCTTTATTTCCTTTAACATTTGTCTATTTTTGCGGCTTCTAAAATTTTAGAGTATGAAGCAAGCTAAGATATCTACTTTTCCTCGGCAACAACTAATGGTTTTTCGAAAATGGACAAATAAGCCCTATGCCGTTTTCAATAGTCTGAAAAGAACGATTAAAATTGCCCTTCTTAATGTTGCCTATAGCTTACTTGCTATTAGTTCGGCCACTTCATTTGCACAAGAAGATTCCTTACGAATAGATAAAAAATTGGAGCTGGATGAAATAGAGATTATATCAGCTGTTGAACCTTTAATTTTTAGTCAACAAGCCAGAATTGTTAATATAATTAGCAAACAAGAGATTCTTCGATCGGGCCAACAAGATATTGGTGGAATTTTAATCCATCAACGTGCTATCGATATTCGACAAAGAGGCGGATTTGGTATTCAGAGCGATTTGTCGCTTCGCGGAAGTTCTTTCGATCAGGTTCTGATATTATTGAACGGTATACCACTCTCCGATGCGCAAACAGGTCATTTTAATTTAAACCTTCCATTTGTTGCTCAGGCCACTGATCGCATTGAAATTATTGAAGGTTCGGCTGCTCGAATCTATGGCGCCAATGCCTTTGCAGGAGCCATAAATATCGTTACATCACCATCAGCGAATAAGCAATTACAATTCAGTATTGAAGGAGGCCAACATGCCTATTATAATTTGGCTGCCTCAGCCAATTATTCTAAGGGTCGAAATAGAACATTTTTAAGCTATCAAAAATCGGCTAGCAAAGGGTATATGGAAAATACTGATTTTAAAATAAATAGTTTTTTTCTGCAATCGCTGTGGTTAGCTAAAAAATATACAGTTGATCTTCAACTGGGTGCGCTTCAAAAAGAATTTGGTGCTAATGGATTTTATTCAGCCAAATATCCACTTCAGTATGAATACAATAAGGCATACAATGGAAATTTAAATTTGAATTATGGGAAAGTTATTGTTTCTCGATTTAGCTTGTTTTGGAGACGTCATCAGGATCAATGGGTGCTTAACAGAGATCATCCAGCTATATATCAAAACTTTCATCAAACAGATGCTTTTGGCATAAAAACAAATTATCGCTATGAAAGCAAACTAGGAAAAACTCAAATAGGAACAGAAAGTAAAATTGAAAGCATTTGGAGTACGAGTTTAGGCGAAAATCAAGACATTTTAAAACCAGTCCCCTGGGATGCAGATTATAACTTTTCACATTATTTCAAGCGATCAAATTCGAGTATTTTTATCGACCATCAGGTAAATTTAAATACTAAATTCTACACGGCTTTTGGCTTTTTGCTTAATTGGAATTCTGATTACAGTAAATCACTTATGGTATATCCTGGTATCGATTTGAGTTATTCCTTCACTAATCATCTTAAAATTATTGGCTCGGTTAATCAGGCCATGCGCTTGCCAAGCTTTACAGACTTATATTATTCAGGACCTGCCAATATTGGGAATTCAGATTTATTACCAGAAAAAGCCACTTCTTTTGAGCTTGGTTTAAAATACCAAAAATCTGATATTAAAGCTGATATAGTATTATTTTCTCGTTTAGGCACAGACATTATTGATTGGGTTTGGTTAGATGATATTGAAAAATGGCAGACACAAAATATCATTCAGCAAAACGTTACAGGATTGGAAACCGGTATAGATTATTCACCTGGAGGGTCTTCAGTAGTCCAAAATTTATTTCTAAATTATACGTATTTAAATGCGCATTCAAAAGATATTCCACAACTCACAAAATATGCCAGTTCAAATCTAAAGCATCAATTAAATTTTGGTGGAAACTTCAAAATTGCCCCTAATCTTTTTGCTGGTTTTATGCTTAGCTACCGCGATAGAGTTGGATTTTTTCAAAGTTATGATTTTGCGCAATCAGAATATCTTGAAGATCCATATAAAGCCGTATTTTTGGCGAATGCAAAATTGGAATATAAGAGCAAATATTATACTGTATTTATGGATGGATTAAATTTACTAAATCAAAAGTATTTTGAATACGGTATTTTGCAGGCAGGCACATGGATAAAAGCTGGCCTTACTATCAAATTGGAAACTAAGAAGCAATGAAAAAATTAAATTTCAACAAGGCTTACCCTGCCCTATTTTTTGCGATGATGTTTTGGGGCTTGTCCTTTGTTTGGACACGTCAGCTTCTGGAAGTTTTTACTCCTTTGTTGATTATCTTTTTCCGCTTGATTTTATCCTTTTTCATTTTAATTGTAATTGCAAAATCAAGTCGAAAGCTACAAAAGCTTCAAAAAGAGGATTATC
>CAYPOW010000043.1:0-17446 GCA_964412145.1 uncultured Draconibacterium sp. | reverse complement strand
TTTTATAGAAGTTCTCATTTTCAACTTTTACAAAATCTCCTTTCACTTCGCTTTCTTTAATGCTAGCTTCTGATTTGCCTATATATATTGGTTTTTTGCTCACCGTTTTCATTTTAATTTCTAAAAAACTCTTGAATGATTTGTTTCAAAAAGATTCTTTGTATTATTCTATTGATTTCCTTTTACCAAAAAAGGGATATTAGCAGTTGCACTATGTTTATATCCATCATTGGCATAGATAAACAGACGATATCGCCCATCTTCAGGTGATATAAATTTCAATATACCATCCTGCTGGTTTAACACCTCAATTTGAATAGCTTTAGGGCGATTCTCATAATCGCCTCCATCTTTTAAATCGGTACTTTCGGCTAACACTTCCCATTTATAAGTAATCGAATCATTATTGAAATCATAGATTTTTACATTTGCCGTGTATTCTTTACCTTTTTCCAAAACAACACTTTCATAGGCTGTTTTTGCATCCAAAGTAAATTCTTTGATTTGAGGAGTTCTGTTTTCTGGCCACACATTATCATTCCAGAGGTAGTGCATTACATCTACTGATTCTGTTTCAAATCCATTTTCTAGAAATACCCCATACCAGGTAGGAGTTCTCTCTTGTTTCTGACCCCATAAAAACACATAAGAACCAATACAATGAAGTGAATCAGCCTGTATTGCGCCAACATATCTATTCAAATAATTTTCTGCTTTGATAGTGCTGTTTTCTTCAATTGGCACTCCCCAAGAAGTTTGGGGAACTTCCCAATGACCTGTTGCCCCCCACTCAGTAACGATATAAGCACCTTCCCAACCACTTTCTTTAACTAGACTAGGCAATTCAGGCAAACGACCGTAAATCTGAAAGGATAATAGGTCTAAATCAGGGCTTCTTTCGTTTATAAGATCCACTTCTTTATTTGAAATTCCAGCTAAGCTAGTTGTGGTTAAATGATTGGTATCGATACTGTGGATCATTTCCGAAATTTCATTTACAGCATTCCAAACTTTAGGATTGGTGTATCGTAAATTGAGTTCATTTCCAACCCCCCACATCAAAAGTGCTGGGTGATCTTTAAGCTCAAGAACTTCTTTTTTAATCCGTTCTAATTGTTCTTTTACAGCTCGAGTATCGTTATAATCAAAACCGTGGCGTTCTCTAGCCACTTCTATGCCCATTAAAACCATTAAACCATTTTTGTGCGCTTCATCCAATACTTCTTTTCCGCTTTGCTTGCCATTTTCTGTTCTCCAGGTTCTAAAAGAATTTCCATTATGCTTGGCAACAGCTTCCATATTTCCAAACTCTAGTCCAGCGCCTTTTATGAAAAAAGGAACATTGTTCACTCGCAATTCATATTTTCCATTGCTTTTATGCAAAGTCACTTTTGCTGACAAATTGGTATCTTTAGTCATATTTTCCTGTTTGGATTCAAACTCACATCCACTAAGAAGAAAAACAAAAATGATTAATGTTATGTAGTATTTCATAATTGGTTTTTATGGTCTTAATAATAATTCTTCAACTTCTTCTAAAGTTTTCCCTTTGGTTTCGATTACATACTTATAAACAAAGACAATAGATACAGCGGCTAATCCAGCATAGATTGCAAAAGTTATTGTTGGGCCTAAATTTGTGAGCTCCCACGGGAAAAATTGGGTAACGGTATAACTTACCAATGAATTAAAAAAGCCGACTATGGAAATGGCTATTCCTTTTACGTTTCCAGGGAAAATTTCTGATAACATCGTCCACATAACTGGCCCAAGTGATATTGCAAAGGCTGCAACATATAGGAGTATTGCAATTAGTACAAGCGTTGCATTGATATGAATAAAGTTTTTTATGTCACTTTGCTTGAAGGCTGTAAATTCTTCTTCCGATAATAAAGGTTCAACATTTTCATACACATCTTTTTGAGATGAAAAAGACTTCCCGTTTAAGACACTCAGCGCAGCTTTAACCTGCATGTTTTCTATTTTATAGATGCTTTCATTATCAAAATCGTAGCTGGCATTATTAAATGCTAAGGTTGCCATTGATAAAGCGATTGTCATAGCAGAAGTTCCGATAATCAAGAGCGGTTTTCTTCCTAATTTATCAATCAGCCAAATAGCCACAAAAGTGAATACTAGATTCGTGAGGCCTACTACAATTGCTTGCAAGAAAGAAGCATCTGTACTTCCACCAGCTTGTTCAAATATTGTAGGTGCATAGTAGAAGATGGCATTTATACCTGTTATTTGCTGAAAGAAAGCCAAGCCAAAAGCAATAATTACAATCACTTTCATTCTTTTGCTAAAGAAATCGGCATAGGTTCCTTTGGCTTCTTTTTTATCGATACCTCTTTGAATTTCGCCAATGGTTGAATCGGCAAATTCTTCGCCTCCAATTCTTACTAATATTTTCTTGGCTAAAGTAACTTCATTTAATTTTTGAATTATCCATCGTGGACTTCTGGGCACGAGGAACAATGCCAAAAAATAAATCGCTGCAGGGATTGCTTCTACACCAAGCATCCATCGCCAACTTTCTCCCCCAATATCTTTTAAAAAATAGTTTGAAAAATAGGCAACTGAGATACCCAATACTATATTCAACTGATTTAAAGATACCAAACTCCCTCTTAATTTTGGTGGTGCAATTTCAGCGATATAAATAGGTGCAATTAAAATGGCTCCACCAACTCCAACTCCACCAATAATCCTGGCAATAACAAAAGAAATATAATTTGTTGCTGTTGCCGACCATAAAGCAGAAACAGTAAACAACAATGCAGTCACAATTAGTACTTTTTTCCGACCAAATTTATCGCTCAATGGTCCTGCTGTAATATTACCGGCCATAGCTCCAAAAATGACACAGCCTACGGCAAATCCCAATTCTAAATCGGTCATCGAAAAATAATTGGTGATGCCATTTACAGCACCCGAAATAACAGCACTATCGAAACCCAATAGAAAACCTCCCATGGCAACGATAAGACTGATAAATATGGTATAGGTTTTTTTCATTTGATCTATAGGTTAGTGTTTGCGTTTGTAAATACAATGGTTTGTATTGCATATGGAAGTACACTTAGTGAGGCACTTTTTGAAGCGATAGATAAACTATATGAAATAGTTTCATTTGCCTCATTCATCACCACGATAACAATACTTCCATCCTCATTCTCAAATGCTGTTGTTAGCAATTTATTAGCTGAAGAAACGCTACTAATTCTTTTCGCTCCTGGACGAATAAATTTAGAGAAATGACCGATATAATAGTATGAATTTGTGAAAGTTAGCTGCCCTGTTTTAGTATCCCCGTGTACTGGGGAAAAGCATAAATTACCTACATGATTTGGACCACCAGTTTCATCCAAAAGAATATTCCAATCGGTCCAGGCAACGGTTCCATTATTGAAATCGTTTATCATTGATTTGCCATACCTTTCGGCTAATTTTGGATCTTCAGCTTCAAGTCGTGCTAAATCATATCCCTCATTACAACCTTCAGTAAACATTAAATTTTTATCAGGATAAGCTTCGTTCACTCTTTGCACATTATCAAACATTGGTTTTCCGTCTTTCCAGTCTTCATACCAATGGAAACCAGATCCCCAAGCATACTTAGCTGCGTCAGGATCATCAAAAATGGTATTTGCTCTTTGAAAAAGTAAATCGCGATTATGATCCCAAACAATAATATTTTTATCGCCCATACCCGCTTTTTCAAGTGTTGGTCCAAGGTGATTTTTCAGAAAATCTCGCTCTTCTTCTGCGGTATAAATACAAGATTCCCAACGTTGAACTGCCATTGGTTCGTTCTGAATTGTTAATCCCCAAATCGGGATTCCTTCTTTTTCGTAAGCACGAATAAATTTTACATAATAATTGGCCCAAGGTTGATAAAACTCTTCTAAGAGTGTCCCTCCTTGTAGCATATTGTTATTGGTTTTCATAAAAGCAGGAGGACTCCAAGGACTAGCATACATTGTTAGTTTTCCGCCAGCTGCTTCAATAGCTTTTTTAGTAAAAGGAATTCTATATTTCCTATCGTGATCAATATTAAAAGTCTTTAATTCTTTATCACCCTCCTCAATATAGGTATAGCTCTCGCTTGAGAAATCGCAGCTATGAATAATGGTTCTTGCCAAAGAATATCCAATTCCATTTTCGACACTATAATAAGCTTCCAAGAATTTATCTTGTTGTTCATTTGGCAGCTTATAAAACGTTTCGGCTGAAGCATCTGTTAAAGCGGCTCCAATACCCAATAAACTTTGAAATTGCCTCTTAGGATTTACAACAATATCAGCTTCTGTTTCAAGCGGTTGTTTTAGGTTATTAAAAACTACAGACCGTGTTTGTGTCAGTTTTAAATTGGTGTGATGTGCAGTAGTATAGATTTTATTTTCCATAGATGAAGCATCAATAGATAAACCTGTTTTATCTTCCTTAACTGTTTCTTTGCAACTTGCAAGAAATAGCAATGTAAACGCAACAAAACTTATGATCAATCCTGCCTTGAAATAATTTATTAATCCCATCATTTCCTTAAGAATTTTATTGATAAACGCGCACGTAATCAATCAAGAACTGTTGAGGAAAGATGCTATCATCAACACCTTGTAGACCGCCCCAATTGCCCCCTATTGCCAGATTAAGTATGATAAATTGATTCTCGTTAAATGGCCAAGTTGCATCGGTATAAGACGAAGGAGAATAGGTATAATGTACCGTTTCATCCACAAAGAATTTAATCTCTGTACTCGACCATTCTATAGCATAAATATGGAATTCTTCTTCGGCGGTAGCCAAATCAAAGCTGTCGTGATTCACCGTATTTCCCGAACTTGAAGTGGTATGTATTGCACTGTTCACTATATTAGGATCATAACCAACATATTCCATTATATCAATTTCGCCGCAAGCAGGCCAGCCTGCACTTGTAATATTATCGCCCAGCATCCAAATGGCGGGCCAAGTACCTCTACCTTCTGGCAGATTCGCTCTTACTTCAACTCTACCATAGGTAAATGAAAATTTTCCTTGTGTTTTTAATCGTGCAGAAGTATAGTCGTATCCGCCTACAGACTCTTTCTTTGCTGTGATGACCAGATTTCCATTTTCCTGAATAACATTTCCACTGGTGTTGGTATAATACTGAAGTTCATTATTTCCCCAACCACCTTGTCCGTTGCCCATATCGTAATTCCAATTTACTGATGATGGACTACCCGCTATATCAAATTCATCTGACCAGATAAGACTGTATGTATCCGTAACATAAACATCAATATTCTTACTCAAAATAATAGAATGACCCGTTTTTGAATAAGCCACAACATAAACTGTATAGTTGTTTGTGCCTTTCTCGGTAAAAGCATAATTAGCAGTTCCTGTTGTACTTTCAACTTCGGTTCCATTTCCAAAACGAAATCCATATTTAACGGCATCAGTGGCTGATGCTGAGCATTGAATAGCTCCTGAGCCATCTCCATATGGTAAACTTGCACTTGCTCCTGCTATCGTAATATTCAAAGTAAGACTTGAAGGAGTAACAATATCTGGCTCGTCTGGAATGGGATCCTCGCCATTTCCTTTAGTGCAGGAAAAGAGGAGGAAAATGATGATTATAAAGGCACTGTTTTTAGTAACAAATCTGACCATAAGAAAGCAGTTAAAAAATTAATCAAGGCAAAAATAAAAGGAGGGATAGAATCTACCCCTCCTCTTTATGAGAAAATTATTTTGAGTCTTCCGCAATTAATATTCCAAACCAACCAAGACCACCAGCACCAACGGTTCTAATACTCATTTCATTGGCCGTCCGAGAAAGTATAGCATAGCTGTGATCTCCACCAACATAGAATCCGTGATTTCCAATGTTAGAAAAAGTTAGGGTTTCTTGTCCGCCTGGAGCTGATAAAGACCAGCTTTCAGAATAATCATCATAAGGATAATTAACAAATTCAGCATCACCATTAGGTTCCATACCTTGATCACCGTCTAAATCGGTTGTCATTGGATCAGCTTTACCATACATCGTTCCATTAGTCACATGAGTAAAAGTCCCATCAATATTAAAGATGAAACGATCGTCATAAGCCCCTAATCCATCTTTATCGTATGGAGCTGCAGCCCACCAAGCAGGTGAATCACCATCAGCAGGTCCAACACCAAAGTGACCAGTACCTTCTGCTTTAATTCTCCAAGTTCTAGTTGCATCGGCTGTTAGCATAGTGAGCAGATCGGCAGGAGCAGCGTAAAGTGCCAATACTTCCACTTCTTCGGTAGCACTAGAAGTAACCCCAGCTGTTCCAACAGCAACAACAGTTACAGCATATTTAAATGTTCCAGTTTTCCCAAAGTTATAGGTTTTAGTTCCCGCAGGAACCATCGATTCAGCACCATTATGGATAAATTTATAGGTAATAGCATTCGTTGCTGTTGCAGTAAAACGTACTACTCCAGTACCATCACCGTATGGATTTGCATCATCAGCCCCAACAATTTCAGCTGTAATTTGCACATTGGAAGGGGCAATAATGTCTCCAAATTCATTATCCACTTTTTCACAACTACTAAAAACTAGCATTAGTGAAAGAAAAAATCCTGTGATATATTTAAAGTTTTTCATAATTAATACTATTTAAATTTGGGTAATATCATCAATATATAAGGTATAATCATCACTACCATCACCTACTGTACCATTGTCCATTATTAAAACTAAATTGACAAAATCAACGTCAGTGGCTATTCCTGCAAAATCGAAAGTTAATACTTCCCAAGCACCAGCAACTGTAGTTGTAACAACAATTTCGGCTGTAGCCACAGTACTTGGCCAAGGTGTAGCATCTTCGAATTTAGCAAGTAAATTAAGGCCTACACGTGGAGAATATACTTTAATAGTAACCGAAGTTGAAGTAGCAAAAGAGAATGGAGTATCAGAAGTAATTTTAGACCCCGCCCAAGGTTGACCAGCTCCTTTTACTAGTTTACCAACCATTGCTGATGTATTCTCTGTAGCATCTGGATTTGAAACCACCGAAATTTCACCACCATCAAAAGAGCTCATTGCTTTTCCAATTTCAAAATCGAAGGCAGCTGAAGCAGAGACATCATCTACATAAATTGTATAATTTGCACTACCATCACCGTCTGTTCCATTGTCCATTATCATAACTAAATTGACAAAATCAACATCCGTAGCTATTCCAGCAAAGTCGAAAGTTAATTCTTCCCAAGCATCGGCCACAGTTGTAATCGCAGTAATTTCTGCAGTAGCCACTGTATTTGGCCAAGGAGTTGCATCTTCATATTTCATTAATAAGTTAAGTCCAACACGAGGAGACCAAACTTTAGCAGTTACTGTAGTATTCGCAACAGAGAAAGCTGTTGGAACAGTTAACTTTGATCCTGCCCAAGGTTGACCAGCTCCTTTTACTAATTTCAATACCATATTTGGAGTGGTAGCAGCAGGATCTGGATTTGGCACTAAAGCCATATCACCACCATCAAAAGAACTCATTTCAAATGAAGTTTCAAATGAAATTGGCGTAACAACATTGGCAGGTGTAGCACCAACTTGAACAACATTATCAAAATAATAGGTTCCGGTTACTCCTTCTACTCCACCATCAACAAATACAATAATTCTATCGTAAGGATCTGTTGATGTGAAATCAAAACTAAGTTCTGACCAGCCTGTTGCTGCAGCCTCTAATTCAACTTCCTCAAACACTGTTGGATTTCCATTACCATCAAGATCAGCATTTGAATCTTCAAATTTTAGCAATACTTTATGACCTAAAGTAGATGTATAAAAATCGAGTTTTACAGTTGAATTAACGCTAAAATCGATTGGTTCATCAAGTGTTAGTTTAGCACCTTCCCAACCCCATCCGGCGCCAGCATTAGTGATCATTCCAACTGGATTGTCTGCATCATCAGGATCAACATCAATTGCAAAAGCAGCTCCATTAAAAGCTTCAAAAATTTGTCCGTCATCATCAAAAGTTAATGGCAAAACAACAGGAACTGATGGAGCTCTATAGAAATAAATATTGTCGATAAATACTGTTCCAGCAGCCCAACCATCACCTACAAATTTCAATTGAAAAATTTGATCAACAGTTAGTCCTTGATCCTTATAATCAGCGATAGGAATATCAATACTTGTCCAATCATCAGCTGTTAAGTCACTCCAAACTGGCTTTTCAGTAGAATTTCCATCAACACCATTGATCAAAGAAGTTTCTATTCTTAAAACATCAGCAGTCCAAACATCCATATGAAGGAATTCCATTCCAGAAACATCAACAGTCTCACCAAGACTAATACCTTGGTAACTCAAATTAATATACTGAAGCATCTCATCACCATTTAAGTCAAAAGTTCCCCAGCTACTACCTTGTCCAGCTTGACCCCAATCAGGAAAATAGTCTGTTCCAACGATATCTGTATAAACAGAGCTATAAACTGAGATTACATCGGCAGATGCTCTATTAGGAGCAGCTGAAGCAGAAGCTATTGGCTGCATAATAGCGGTTACTAGAAACTCTTCGGTATATTCAGTAGTGGCTATTGCGCCACCTTTGGCAACCACACGGATAGTATAGGTTCCTGCTTCTTGATAAACAAAAGAAGCTGCGTCTCCAATATTAGCAGAAACAGGAGTTTCGTCAGCTATTTCACCAAAATAAACATCAAAGAAAGTAGCAAAATCTGCATTTGCAGTGACATTTACTTGTTTAGATACTGCTAAATCGTTTGCTATCTCCACAACCAAATTTTCTGGTGCTTTAAAAGAAACAACTAGATCTTGCGTAACTTCTGTTTTTAAACCTGTTACTCCAATACCAGCAATTTTAACTTGATAATCGCCTTCGGCATAAGTATGAGTTGTATTTAAACCCTGGTTTAAATTAACAGGATCTGTTGTACCATCGCCAAAATAAATATCAAAATTAGTAACGCCTTCACCTGTAGGAAAGATAGTAACAAATCCTGAATTATCTTGTGTAATACTGTAAAGTGCAGCAATATTTGTTGGTGCTTTAGCTGTTGAAACAAAGTCGAAGTTATCTTCTACTTTCTTACAACCCCACACCAATGAAATAAGTAGTACTACACCTAAAATATATTTTAATGTTTTCATATTTTTAGTTTTTTAAATTTTAGTACCCAGCGTTTTGTGTTAAACCTGAAATATCAATCTCTTGTTGAGGTATTGGAAATACTTCGTGTTTTCCAGTAACAAAACCACTAATCTTGTTAGCAGCCTGACCTGTTCTAACTAAATCAAAGAAACGATGTCCTTCCATAGCTAATTCGAAATTACGTTCGTCCCAAATAGCTTGAGTTAAAGTTGAACCCGTTGCAGTAATTTTATGATTTTCATCACCAAATGCACGTGCTCTAACTAGATTTAAATATGTTTGTGCTATCCCATCATCAATATTGCCACGGTTATTTGCTTCAGCAGCCATCAATAAAACATCTGCATAGCGAATAGCTCTATAATTGGTTAAGTAATTCAACTCTGTTTGAGCACCACTTTCACCAGCTCTTGGAATATATTTGTTATTAAAATAACCTGTATGCTTATAACCTTCGGCATAAGAGGCTCCTGTTTGATCAGCAAATGCTACAATATCAAGTATAGTTGCATTTCTCCTAGTGTCATCATCTTCGTATGAATCAAATAAGTCAGCTGTCGGAATATTAAAGCTCCAACCCGATGCGTAAGTAGGTCCGTCGAAAGCTCTTGGTCCATTATGGATAACTCCAAAGTTACCTTCAGTTCCTTGAGGAGTATAACCCCAATCCCACCATTCTGAGGTATTGGTATATTGAATTTCAAAAACAGATTCTGAACTATTTTCGCCAGTTTTTAGGAATTGATCACCATAATTAGTCACCAAACTAAATACACCCATTAAATTTTCCAATACGGGAGCAGCTTCGCTAAATTTATCTTGGAATAAATAAACTTTACCTAGTAAGGCTTGAGCTGCAAATTTTGTTGCTCTACCTTTTTGAGCTTGAGCGACAGGCAAAACAGCAATTGCATTTATTAGATCGAGTTCTATTTGCGCATAAACATCAGCTTTTGATGATCTTAGTAGCGTTTGTGAATCAGAAGCCGTAAGTCTTCTGTCAGTAAATAATGGTACATCCCCAAAGAACTTAACCAATTCAAAATAATAGTAAGCTCTTAAGAAATATACTTCACCATAAAGAGCTGCTTTGCTATCAAATTCTAGGTTGTCTATATTTTCGACAAGATAATTTGCACGGTTTACACCTTCGTATAACCATTTCCAAATAGAAGTTAGATTATCGTTGTTAGGATTGTGAACCATATCATCAATATGCTGTAATCCAATAACATCTGTAGCGCTCTCTCCTCCACTTAAAGAATTATCAGAAGCGATATCACCAATTAATATATTAAGATACATCCATTGCAATGGATCGTAAGTTCCTACAACTGCTGCTTCATAATCACTTTGAGCGTTAAAATACACATCAGCTGTAATTTGATAATCGTCGATAGGCGCATAATCAACATAGTCTGAACATGCTGATGCAAAGAAAAATATCGCGATTAAGATTGATATATGTTTATAAAATTTCATAGTCTATATTTTTAAAATTTAACGTTTACACCTACAAGCCATGTTCTTGGTTGCGGATAAGCACCTCTATCGATTCCTGTGTCGAGAACACCTGAAGAAATTTCAGGATCGTAACCAGAATAATTAGTGAAAGTAAAGGCATTCTTTACTTGTGCATAAATTCTAATATCAGTAAATCCTGTACGTTTAAAAATTCGTTCTGGTATATTATAGCCCAATTGAATATTTTTGATTTTAACAAAAGATCCGTCTTCTACATATCTATCAGAAGCCCTTCTGTTGTTGTTACCATCAATAAATGCTACTCTAGGTTCGCTATCACTAGTGCCTTCTCCCGTCCAGCGATCCAGAATCCCAGCGTATTTGTTTGTGTAATTTAAATTTCTATCATACGCTCTGTAGATATCTCCCCCAACAGAGGCATAAGTAAAGACATTAAAATCGAAATTTTTATAATTGAAAGTTAAGTTCCAGCCCAAAGTAAATTCTGGAAATGGATCTCCAATTTTCGTTCTGTCGCTATCGTTTATCACGCCGTCACCGTTTACATCTGCATAACGAATATCACCTGCTTGGGCTCCGTCTTGTGTAGCATGAGCATCAACTTCAGCCTGGTTTTGGAAGATTCCATCGGTTTTATATCCGAAAAAATAGCCTGGAGAAAATCCTTCTTCAAATCTTGTTAATGTAGTCCAAGGAATTCCGTAACCTGAACCCCAAATATATTTATCGCCATTGTTAATTGCTTCTACATTATTTTTGGAAGTAGTGAAGTTTATGTTTGTACTGATTTCTAAATCTTCGAAATAAACATCGTTGTACCCTATCGATAAATCGATACCTGAACTTTTTGTTTTACCAATGTTGGAAGAAGGATATTCAGGAGTTCCTAAATAATAAGATAAGGTAGGATTGAATAAAAGGTCGTCAACAGTTTTTACAAAATAATCTGCTGTTAGAGAGAATTTATCATTGAACATTTTAGTATCAAAACCTATGTTGAACTGAATTTGACTTTCCCAGGTTACATCATCATTAGGTATAGATTGAAGCGTTGAACCGCTTATAATATTACCATCGAATGTATATTTAGGGAATGTAGAAACTCTTGCATATTGTGGGCTAATGTTGTCGTTTCCAACTGCACCAAAGCTACCTCTTACTTTCAAATATCCAATTGCTGGAAAATCGAAAAAATCTTCTTCTGAAGCGATCCATCCAAGAGATGCAGATGGAAAGAATGCGAATTTATTATTCTTTCCAAAACTGGTAGAACCATCTACACGAGCGGTAATCGATAACAAATATTTCTCTTGATAATCGTAATTAATTCTAGAAAAATACGAAAGGTTTCTATTTTCATACTGCCAAGATCCAGAAGTTTGAGATGCAGCATCACCTGTAGCAGCGCTTACATCAGCATATGCCCAAGAGTTGTATGGAACATCCTGTGCATTAGCAGTAATGCTACTACCACTATTTGCACCTATTGAAAAACCAGCAACAACATCGAAGTAATGCGTTTGATCGATATTGAAATTGTAATTAGCAAATAATTCATACGTATAATTAAAATAATTTGTTTTAGATTCAGAAATCCTATTGTGAGTTGAAGTTTCTTCACCTGTTACTTCATCAACTGTAACAATCGGGGACAAATCGGCATGTGCATTTGACTG
Source organism: uncultured Draconibacterium sp. (assembly GCA_964412145.1). GTDB lineage: Bacteria > Bacteroidota > Bacteroidia > Bacteroidales > UBA12170 > UBA12170. The sequence goes on along the minus strand of CAYPOW010000043.1, from coordinate 5,130 downwards.
ATTATGACCAATACCATAAAATTGTAAAGGATTAAAGTTTTTAGAATATACATCAACGTAGGTATAACCTAAACGAGAAGTAAGTTTTAAACCCGGCATTACATCATATTGTAATTCTAATTTCCCAAATAGTTTATTTGTGTTGCCTTCGTTATAAGTATTATCCATCTGAGCTAGTGGATTCTTAATTTCTTGAGTAATCGTACTGCTTGTACCAAAGTTTCCATCAGCATCGTAAAGCGATACCATAGGGTCAAAATTCAAAGCATTAGATAAAACACTACCTATATTGTTTTCTGATAAACTTTTACCATCGATATTAGCATAGCTAGTATTGACTATAAAGGTTAATTTATCGGATAGGCTGGTATTAAAATTAGCTGTAACATTGGCACGGTTAAAATAAGATTTATCACCACCACCAACAATTCCATCCTGAGCTAAATAGCCAGCAGAAAGATAAAATGAGCTTTTTTCGCTACCTCCAGAAGCTGTAAAATTAGTAGTGGATATTGGTGCATTAACAAAAACTTCATCTTGCCAATTTGTACCTAGTCCTATACCATTTAGATTAGGGAAAATTAAATCACCACCAGAAGCAACACTTCCTTCATTTAAAATGGCAGCATATTCACTGGCATTTAAAACATCGATGGTATTTATAACTTCTTGATAACCTAAAGTTGAGCTAAAGTTATAGGTAGTTTTAGCATTTCTTTTTCCAGATTTCGTTGTTACAACAATAACACCGTTACCACCTTTGACACCATAAATAGCAGTAGTTGCTGCATCTTTAAGAACGTTCATAGATTCGATATCGTTAGGATTTAACGCATTCAAATCTTCTAAAGTTTGCGATACACCATCAATCACTACTAAAGGATCTGTTCCAGTATATGATGGAATACCCCTAATTAAAACAGTTGGTGTAGCACCAGGTGAACCACTAGAGATAACATTTACTCCGGAGGCAAGACCTTGAAGAGCCTCTTCAGCGCGCACAGGTTTAATGTTTTCAATGTCTTTCTTTCCAACAACTGAAATAGCACCGGAAACCTTGGTCACTTTTTGTGTACCATAACCTACAACAATAAATTCATCTAAAGTATTGGCACTTACTTGCAAAACAATAGATAATGGACTATCGCTGATAGCCACTTCCATTGTCTCGAAACCAACATAGGAAATTACTAATGTAGTAGCCGAAGTTGGAACATCAAGAGAAAAAGCTCCGTCAAAATCGGTCGTCGTTCCTTGGGTTGTTCCCAATAAAACTACTGAAGCAAACGGCAAAGGCATATTATCATCAGATGAGAGGACAATACCTGTGACCGTCTTTTGAGTCTGTGCCGTAACACTAACTGCAATAAATAGCAACAAAAGCGAGAATAACATTCTTGCTTTTTTGATAAAAAATCTAAATTTCATATAGCATAAGTTTTGTTAAAATTTATTTGATTATGTTATGAGTAATAAAATATGTATTCGATTTTTCTAATAATAATATGACTAAAATGTTAAATTAATTATCAAAAATAGCTATAAAAAGGTGGTATAAGCAAATTATTAGCCACAACAATACTACATCATAAAACATATTTTATTACATCAAAAATACAACATTAATTACATATACAGCTGATTTACTGTCTATTAAATAATATAATTTGATATATTCATACAACAGAATAAATTTATTTACTACAACATTTGGAAAAATCGAGGGTATAAGCTACAGAATCAAAACTTCAAGATAAAGTCAAGTAAATTTACCTCTCGATCAAGCTTCATTTTTCTCCGCAAACGATAGCGCGCAACCTCTACACCACGAACAGAAATATTCATCAGGAGGGCAATTTCTTTAGTAGAAATATTTAATCGAAGATAAGCTGCCAGTTTTCTTTCTCTTGGAGTGAGATCAGAATATTGTTCTCTTAATCGCTTTAAAAATTCTTGATGAACAGCTTCAAAATGCTCTTCAAATACACGCCATTGATTTTTATCTTCAATTTCCCTATTTATTCTTCTTATCAAGGATTGGTTCTGATTTCGAATAAGATCGTCCTTAATTTCTACATTCATTTTATCCAGTCCAAGCTTCAACCGATTCAGAAGCTTATTCTTCTGAATCATCTGTAATGTGGAATTCGCCAACTCTTTATCTTTCGATATCATTTCAGCAATCAGTTGTTCATTTTTTAAACGTATCAATTCTTTCTCGGTTTGCAATTTCTCCCGCCTAATTTCATTTTCGTTTTGACGCCAAATACGCAATTGCTCTAGCTTTTCTTTTCTTTTAAGAGCAGTAGCCTGAAGTCTAATAATATAAGCTAAGCCAAACCCAAACCCAATAAAAAGAGTCAAATAGATCAAGTAAGCCCACCAGGTTTTAAACCAAGGAGGTGATATTATAAACGAATAAGAAGCTTCATTACTAATGGTTTGAAATCCATTTTTAGCACGCACACGAAAAACATATTGACCTTCTTCAAGATTTGTATATTCCCTAGTTCTTTTGGTGGACCACATATCCCAATCATCCTCATAACCTTCTAGAATCGCACTAAACACGATATCCTCTGTATTTTCAAAATCGCTTGCACTAAAATTAAATACAAAATGGTTCTCATTATTTCTAAAAATGCTTGTGCTAGTATCCAGATGGATGATATTCGTATTTTGTATTAAAGAATCATTCTTTAAGAAACCAATCTGAGAGATAAAAGTCTGAAAGGAATAATCATATTTCTTTGAAACACTTGGGTCATAATGAATAAAACCATTATCACTACCTATAATTACATTTTCGGAATCGACAACATTTAAATACTGAAATCCATTTATAAAATTACTTGATATTGTTGTAAAAGGTGTTGTTATAGCATTAAAACCACCATCTTCCTGTTTGCGTAAAACGCCTAATTTTTTAGGTGTGAAAAACCAAATATTTTGGTATTTATCCTCAATCAGCTTCAATGGAAATCTACCCCCAAACAAATTTGTCCTTACTTTATCTAAATAAAATACCTGATCCTTTTTATTAAAAGAATAAATTCCGGAGGGGCTAGAAACGATTATTTGCTGGTCCCAAATACCAATTTCCAAATAAATATCGGATGGCAAACCTTTATTTTCTCCAACAAGTTCGAATTTCACAACCTCCTGATAATCATCACTGAACTTAAGGCGATAGATCCCTTTTAATCCGTGACTCATCCAGATCGTACTATCGTTTTCCCAAGTGAACATTCTTGCAGATTCATCAAAACCACTAACTTCTTGTTTAAATTTCCATTGATTATTTAACTTTTGAAAAAGAACAAATCCTGTGTAAGTCCCTCCAATCATTAAATCTGTATTATTCGGAACAGGTAAAAGCATCCATCCTCCCGAATTCTGACAAAGAGACTTTGCATGTCCGTTTTCAATCTGAAAGAATCCTTTATTATGGCCACAAAATAATTGATTATCAATTACAGACAAGCTCCACACCTGACCTCGAATCTCTTCAATAAGTGAAAAATCAGTTTGAGGCTCCTCTCTTGTTAACGATTTCCAAGACTTAACAAAAACCCCTTGGTTAGTCCCCAAAAAAAGTTGTCCTTTATAACTTGCACTTGCATATCCGGCAGATAATCCAACAGAATGGCTGAAAGGGGAATTAATTTGCAGATAATCTATACCATTGTCTAAACCCAACCACAAATTAGAAAATGAGTCGAGCTTTAAACTTAAAACAGTATTGTTTTGTAATCCATTCTCAAGACCGATTGTTTTTAATATCTTTCCCTCATTATTACATATAAGAAGTCCATTCTGGATAGTTCCAAAAGCTATTTTATCCTCTGAAATCCTAAGCATACTGAAGACTTGATTTTTTATCAAAAATTCATTAGCCTCTGTTTTCCATGGATGTAAAGCATAATCTTTATAATAAAACAAACCTTCATCAGCGGTAGCAAATAAAACACCATCATTTAGCAATTCCATTCCCCAGACCTCCTTACCCTTCAGCGCCTCGTATTCAGGCAATAAGACAAGCCTTTCGGGGGCAACACGATACAGTCCATTTTTTATATCGTTCACATAGAGCTCTCCCCCAAAGAAAAATGAAAAATGAAACAAGTTGGGTGCAGATATTATGCGTGAGAAATTTTTACCGTCATAATAAAATATATACTCATACGACTGGAATACAATAGTATTATCGATGATGTGAATTTTCCAGACATCACCAAAATCACGATTCTTTTCTGGAATTAGAGAAATTAGACTATTATAGATTAATGAGCCTTTGAAATCCCTTTCAAAATAGCCTAACTCATTAAAACCTGCAACAAATACTTTATCTTGAAAGACCTTAAGACTTCGAACAACAGATCGATTGGGTAAAGGTTTGACATACCAATCAAAACCATTAAATTCGAGCAAACCCTCATTATTGGCGAAATACATGATTCCACTACTGTCCTGGTCAATCATCCAGTTTTGTTGTCCGGCTTTTGTAATTTTTCGTGAGTAATTTTTAATAGATGGAGTTCCAATTTTCTTGACCTGACCCGAAAGCAATAATGGATTTAATTGCAGCAAAAAAATAATTATGTATAATTTCCAATAATTCTTTCTCATTTGCTGTAAAAATAGCAGGTTTATTTTTCAAATAAAAAATATTATCAATAATTATCGTCATATTGATAAATAATTACATATTTCTTGGAACCATATTAGATGGAGCAGATTGTATTTTATGGTTACAAATGAGGTTGAAAGTAGCATAAACAAATAACCTTAACCACTATTTAACAAGTGATTACGGTTTAATTTTGTCGGGGTGGCAAGATGTAATCCTGCAACATTCTGCTCCCAAAGAAGAGGTGTTAGCCGTGCTACAATATACGAATGAAAAAAACGGAAGATTAAAATATACTATGGCAAACTGTGAGATTGATAAAATTTAAATCCTTTAATAAGGATAAATATAACTGTTGAATGATATAATTTCTGTATGTAAATACGTATGTAAATAAAATAATGCAACCGTAAATCGCTGATTTACAATTGCATTATAATTTTTCTTGTGCCCAGAACAAGAGTCGAACTTGCACACCCAAAACGGGCGCCAGCCCCTCA
>CAYPOW010000042.1:0-17788 GCA_964412145.1 uncultured Draconibacterium sp. | reverse complement strand
TTCCATATGTTTAAATTTAAATATACAGCTAAGTAAATCGCACTAATATTAATCAATTTCACGGCGTAGGTTGCTAAATAAACTACTAATCTGGTTGCAACTTTCATCCGTTTGGGGTACAATTAGAAGACCTATATAATTGATTATTAATTATATAGGTATTTTTTATCGTTTTTGTTAAACATTGGTTAAACATATAGACAAGATTTTAATGGGTCGGTTCGAAGTTTAACTTCAAAGCGCACTTAATTTGTTGCAAATTTAACTGTTGGGGGTACAAAACGAGACAAGAGGTAACACGACCTCTTTCTTTTTTTAGAATCTTCCAAAGCCTTACTAATATTGATGATGAGTTGTATTGGTTCCGTGAAAACGGGTTTGCAACTTTTTCTTTCTCCAAAACGAATTTTTCAGAAAAGATTCAAAGTGAAATAGAAAGTAGAACCTTTCCCTTATTCCGAATCTAAACAGATTTCTCCTCGTAATAAGTCAATATAACCTGGACAATCGTGTTCTACGTCTAAATAATTATTCCAACGAATTGGTCATTTTATTGATGGAACTTTTCGGTCATAGTTCTCCAGCCATTACAAAGAAATACCTGGGGATCCGTGAACGGGAGATACACGATGTATATGATTCTTTGTCACTTTAACGCAAGGCAAGGACTTTGTATAATTTTAAACTTTAGGTTATGCTGTTTGAGTTAAAACATGATCCCTTGGAAACATTTCTTCTTCGCCAGTTAAACAGTTCGACTTTATTGACAGGGACAATAGTTTGATAACAAGCACCTTTGTTATTGAAGACGATGATATCGACATGGATTTATTAAGAAAGTTGATATTGAAATTAATGGAAACTTAGTTATTCTTATTGCGAGATTTCTATATAAAAATCTATTGAATGCTTCGTTATCTATAAGTTGAAATTGGTCATGATATTTGCCGGAGCCCGATTGTTTTTTATTTCATTTACCATAAATTCCATTGAAGGTGAAATATGCTCAAAAAAACATTTTATAATACTCGCATAAGTAGTTTAAGCCTGGTTCTCCTTCAGGGGTTTTTAGGAATCGATGTTTGGGGCAAGCACCATGGCAAGCAAATAAATAATTACAGTCGAGGCAATATTGCGGAAGACTTTCAAATTTGTAATTGCTAAAATTGGTAAAAAAATAACCTTTTATTTTGCGTGTTAATCTAGTTTATTGGCAAAGCTTTTCTCCAGCCATTGTTTAGCTTTTGAGAAAGAGATTTAACAAGTTCTTTATATTCTGCTTTGTTTGCTAAATTCTGATTTTCCCCTGGATCTGTATCATGATCATACAATTCACTATCGACGAAAGCTCCTTTTGTTTTATTTTTTTTATTCCACGTATACCATTCTACATAACGATATTTGTCAGTACGCATGGCGTAACCCATATTTTCTACTGTAATATTTATCGTACGTGAATACTGACCTGTTAAAAATTGACTAAAAGCAGCTGTTTTCCATTCCTTGTCAGGGTTTTCTAACAAAGGAACCATACTGGTTCCTTGTAAATAAGAAGGAATTGGAAGATTGGTCATGTCACATAAAGTTGGATAAATATCTACAAATTCTGTTAATGCATCGCTATGTTCTCCCTTGGCAGCTACACCAGCTCCACTGATAATCATTGGCACATGAGTGTCAATTTCATAATTTGTTTGTTTAGCCCAGCCATTATGTTCTCCAAGTTTCCAGCCATGATCTCCCCAAAGGACGATGATGGTATTGTCTGCCAAACCAAGTCTGTTTAATTCATCGACTAGTCTTCCTATTTGAGCATCAGTATAGGATACACTGGCAAAATAACCATGTTTTATTTCTCTCTGTCTATCTTTATCCCATGGTTCGTCTGTTGGTAATGGTAAATCTTTACAATCCGAATATCCTCTTAATTCTGCATCTCCATAAACAGCATAATAAGGACTGTCTTTTGGTGGAAATTGGTTATCGGCCAAAGGTATTTGATCCCTATCATACATGTCCCAATATTTTTTGGGTGCATTAAATGGTAGGTGTGGTCTATAATAGCCTACTGATAAAAAGAAAGGCTCTTGCTTATCTTTTAGCTCTTGTAAGACTTCGATAGCTCGGGTTGTTTGAGCTCCATCATAATAAGAGTCATCATCAACATCTACCATTTCAGTGGCATTGCTTTTTACATACCAATAACCTAATTGATCTTTTGTCTTTCCGGCTTTTATTTTTTGTTTAACTAATTCATCATTCAATTTTATATTTTCTTCTTTAATATAAACTGCATCAGGGTCGAAAGGAAAACCAGGAAGATTTTCCGGAACAACGGACCAAGAGATAGTGTCGGGATCGTTGTTATGAAATGTTTTACCGAAACCTATGGTTGTATAACCGTTTTCTTTAAAGTATTGGGGAAGAGTAACCACATCCGGAACATTATCCCTGAAATGTGTTTGTAAATCCCATACTTCTATTGAGTCAGGACGAAGACCTGTTAACAAACTTGCCCTTGAAGGATTGCATATTGATTCCTGACAATAAGCGCGATTAAAAACCACTCCTTGCTGTGCCAGTCGATCAATGTTAGGTGTTTTAATATTTGTATCTCCATAACATCCTAATTCAGGTCGAAGGTCATCAACGGGTATAAACAAAACATTGTATTTTGTTTGTGCTGATTCTTCTTTTTTTGATTCATTCTCATTCATCGAACATGAGTTCATGGCTATAAGAGATGAAATCGGGAGAAAAAGTAAACTTCTATTGTATTTCATGATGTATGAATTAAGATTGATGTTTTACTTTAAATGAGTAGCTTATTCTATTTATAAGCTTCCCTATTTTTCGTACCATTCAAAATTAGACTTTTTTAGTGAATTGGCGTACATTTCCATGGGCGTTTTGTTATTATTACATTAAGTAATCGATACCGTTTTCCATTCCATAAACTATCGCTCATAAAATCTAAAGACCAAACCTGATTAATTCAAGGCTAAATATTTCAACTTCTTGTCTCGTGAACAGGAATAAAATTTAATTGATCCTTTGCAACATTTAAAAACAAAATTGAACATTTAGTAAACTAATCGTAAATTTTACGATTAATACAGGTTTATGCTCCGTTCGACTATAATACACATCTTTCTACTTTAAGTTGTTTACTGATTCCAATTTCATTAAAAATTGGGGTTTCTATTGATATAGTAAAGGATTATTGAAGAGTGGTGTTAACTCCAACCATTCAGTTAATTTTTATCGGGAACACCTGATTATTCAGAATCAGCTTCCTAACAGGTGGAGGAAGCCATCATTTCAGGATGATGTTTTTTGAAATTTTAAATGTTTTAGCTTCAAAAGGTCACTCAATATGTTGCAACTTTCAACTGTAAGGGGTACTTCTTAAAACCGTAAAAAGTTAATGTTTAATTGTTTACGGTTTTTTCAAATTTGATTAACCATTAATCAACCAATTTCAAATAAAATCAAATTCTCCTTTTTTATCTTTGTATTTTTTATAATTTTTAAACTCTATTTTTTATAAAAGTCCGTTCTTCTACAAAGCATTACAAACATGTTTGTGATTTAGATTTTTAATGAAACAAAAGCTCCAGCTGAATTAAAATAATAGCAAAACCATTTTGTTCACACTTACTGTGTGCACTATATAATACAAATAGAAAAAAAACGCAGGTTTAGCACCCTTATGATATATTAGTCATTCTTTATACACCTCACTGACATTCCATAAATTTTTTTATCATAACAAGGATCAAATTGTGTAGTTCCTTGATAGTACAAAAGAAACATCCAAGCATTAGTAGAAGATTCGTTCGTTGAGGTCCACCAATAGGCATAATGACCAACATTATTATAAATGTCAAGCGTTTTACTGAAAATTCCTCCTGGTAATGCAGAAAAACCAGTTGAGTTTGTAATATTATTAGAATCTTTATACCATCCTGTTTTTTTTCTAATTGCAGATCCTGGGTTTATGTTCTGAGGATCAGCATCTAAATATGATATCAATTCCTCCCAATCAGTTTTGCTAGGCAATCGCCAACCTTCAGGACAAGCATTTACAGCAGCTTCCCACAGGTAAAGTCTTCCATATAATTCAGCATTACTAGCGTTATTGTTATATACATATGAATCTTCTGTATTATAATTCAAGTTTTCAGCAAACCAAACTTGATTGCCAATATGTACAGTATCATATTTTTGCCCATCTCGGGGATCAGAAAACCCGGTTCTTTGAGCAGATGTAAATTGTTTTTGCTCACCATAAGCAGTTCCTACACTATTTGTTGCATACGCCCTAACAAAATAGGTTGTACTTTCGAATAATCCAGTTAAAGTGCTTGTATATGCACCTGTTCCAGAACCATCATTTGTAATATTACCATCAATAGTAGGAGCTTCGTTTGTACTCCAACAAACTCCATAAGCAGTAACCGCATCACCCCCATCATCGCTAACTTCACCGCCACTTGTTGCTTCAGTATCTGAGATGCCAGAAATATCAGCTGTGGTTACCATTGGTAAACCTGCTTGTTCTTCAGTTGTAAACTGCTTTTGCTCACCATACACCGTTGAATCTTCTGAACTGGCGTAAGCCTTTACATAATAGGCTGTGTTAGCTTCCAGATTATCCAAATTACTGGTAAATGTACCTTCGCCTGATCCATCGCTTGTTTTATTGTCGTCAATGGTGGGTTGTTCATTTAAACTCCAACAAACTCCACGTTCAGATATTGTAACATTTCCATCATCCAACACTTCTCCACCTCCTGTAGCTGTTATGCTTGTAATCTCAGTTAGGTCAGTTGTGGTAACTGTTGGCATAAGCACGATATCCTTGGTTTTAAATTCAATTTGTTCGCCATAGGCCGTTCCTTTGGTATTGGTAACATAGGCACGAACATAATATGTTGTGTTAAAGGTAAGGTCGGTTAAACTACTGAGGTATTCACCAGCTACTATATCATCAATGGTTATAAAATCGTCAGTTGTTGGGGTTTCATCGGTACTCCAACAAACACCGGCTGCTATAATCGTAGCATTTCCATCATCAGTAATTGTACCTCCACAATAGGCCGAACTATCTGTAACCAGCGCTACCGGAGCCGTAGTAACTGCGGCTAATTTTTCTTCAATTACACTTTTTACTGTGACTTCTACTTTATCCACTTCGGTTTTATCGGCCTTGTAAATAGTTGCCGTTAATTTATTTTCCTTTGCTGTAGAGGGCATCGTCCACTCAATAGCTGCCTTTCCTTCGGCATCGGTAAATACAATCCCTTCGGACACGGAGCCATCTCCTTTTAAAGTAATCGGGCATAAAACTATCGGATTGTCGAAATTATCTTTAACCTCAAAGGATAAATTTACGTTTGAGTCGGTAAAAGCCTCTTCAGGCACTTCTTCGCTTAATAATTCGATTACATACGGAGCTTCCCAAACCGCATTTTTATAGCAATTGTATTCCTGTGGGCCAAATTCCTTATCGTATAATCCCCATAAAAAAGTAAGTTTTGAACCCAATTTAAAATCCAAACCAATATCCAGACCGCTGTTCCAAGCCAAAAACTCTTTGCTTCCTGTTGTGGTCAGCTCGGTTTGAAATTTCGAATTAAATTTCTCCTCAACATACGTTGAAAGTTCAGCAGTTGGCCCAAAGAAATTATAAAACATCATTTCCACCTTTGGATAGATTTCAACTTTCGAAGTCAGGTTTATTTCTCCATTCATATTTAATGGATAGCTTATATTTGTAGGCGTATATTCCATAATAGGTTCAAAATCATCAGTGTCCTTCGTATAAATACCTCCCGATTTTAAAGTTTGAGAACTTTCAAATCCCCAATCGGCATGAAGAGCAGCATCGGCTTTTAATTCGTATTTACCAACTACTTTACATTCAAAGCTAATCCATACGGGAACAGTTCCAACCATAAATTTTGCAGTAACTTTTGGCATTTTGTAAAGTTCATGCTCATCACTTTCTTCCTCTGACTTTTTTAGATCTAATGCCAATTTGGTGATAAAATCCACATCGCTATCCAAATAAAATTTGAAAGAATTCAAATCCCCTTTTTTGATCTGGGTATTGGGGACTAGCTCCCCTTCATATTCAAAATCAAATTCGAAAACGGCATCAGAGACAAAGGTTAATTCTCCTTCTTGAATATAAAAGTGCGCATCACCGTCTTTTTCACCGTATAAATCGGTATTCGAAAAATCTTTTGTAAAATTTATCATATCATAATTACCGGATGGGCCATCCGATTTAAAATCCAGCGCGCTTTTTTTTGTTATTTCACCATTTTTATGGTGATATATAATTTCAACTGGATGAATGTAACCCTCGGCATCCGTTAATGCTCTTGATATCAAAGTATTTGGACTAGTACTCTTTAGCTGAATGGAAGGTTCATATAAATCTGTTTTCAGATTAAAGTCGCGATCAACAAAAACATCTGTAAAGAATGCAGGCTCAGTTTGCAAAACAACGGAGCTGCTTGATTTTTGCATACTCACTACTTTTCGAAGATAACCCATGGTATCCATGTCTATTGTCAAGACACTCCCTGTCTGAAATGAAGGTGCCTCGCCAGTAAATGAGATGGTTACTGTTCCATTGTCCAGATTAAAATCATCAATAGTGCCATTATTTTCCTCAATGTCCACAAAGGCATCACTAACGCCAACTTGCTCTTCAGAAATTACATGCAATAAATCTTCCTTGGTCTCCGTATCGGTCCCAAAATTATTGGTGGCTGTTAGTGTGACTGTATAATCTCCATTTGTTACGTAAGTATGTGTAGGATTCTTAATCAAACTCGTATTTCCATCTCCAAAATCCCACAACCAAGAGGTAGGTGTATTGGTCGATTGATCCGTAAACTGTACTGTTTCGCCTTCTACTAAAGAAATAACATCCGTTATAAATGCTGCTACTGGAGCATCTCCAGTAGGTTCGGGCGGCTCTTCATTTTTTTTACTGCAAAACTGATGAAGCAATAAGAATAAAATAAGAAAGAGGCTGAAAATAATTGATTTGATAAAAGAATACGTTCTCATGACTGGGATTGTTTTATTTTAAAATTCGAAGAATACTTTTAGCAAAGAATTTCGTATTAGCTCGCGGAAAGTAAATCATCTGCCTGAATAACAAATTTATTAAAACAGATTAGCGAATGCAATATTTTAATACTGATATTCAGTTATTTAGAATGGTTCTAAAAAATATTATTCGATAATACCTACGAATTAAAACGCTTATGGTATTGGTTAGGTATAATCAAACTTGTCGCTATAAAGGAATACTAACAATCTGAAGTATATCCAATGACAATAATGATTGCGTTTTCGAATTTTGAAATATCCATCGTTTAATCTTTAAAAAGTCTCGCAATAAGTTACAAATTTAACTGTTGGGGGTACCAAACGAGACAAGAGGTCACACGACCTCTTTCTTTTTTTTTGAATCTCCCAAAGCCTTACTAATATTAATGATGAGCTACATCGGTTCCGTGAAAACAAGTTTGCATATTTTTCTTTCTCCAAAACGAGTTTTTCAGAAAAGATGCAACAAAGTATCTTCTTTTTGGTCGCACCATCTTACTTCCTGGAATATTCCATGATGTTCTCTAGGATCGCTAATTCCTTATTCAGATAGGTTTTGAATGGCGATGATTGATTCATTATTCCAGCTAATTTATCCTTAGTTAGAACTAAATCTTTGTCCACCCTCTCTTTCATAAATATTTTAAACAATAATGACCAATAACTGGATTCTATATATCAAATGTGACTTTTGACACATCTATTCCGATAAATTCACTACTTTTATACATAGTTTAAAGTTCTATATGAGAATTGCGATGGTTTTCAAAGTTGACGTACTCTATAGATTCAAGGTTTAAGTTAATCTTATTCCGCTCTTTCGTTCTTATTATTAATGTGAAATATAAAAATTTACAAACTTAGGATGTGTCATACAAAATGACAGTAAACAAAATATCAAGAATAAGAAATTAAGTTTATCCAAAATACAGTATCAAAATGAGTACAATCGATGAAGTTACTAATCTGGAATGTAGTACTGATATTTATAATTACTATGGTACTAAACCTAAGGACAACATACAAGACAGAGAAACCAAAAAAGCACCAAGTCCGCGAGTAGAAAAAGCACGTCAAAGGTATTTTGATACCAAATCATCTGCCTCCGTTGAGTTTCCATATTGGTATACAAGAAGATGGGAAGAGTTGGAAGGCGATGTTCCTATTATCAGAAGAGCAGAAGCACTTAAAGCAGGGTTTGAACATTTGACTCCTTCCATTATTCCTGGGGAACTTATAGCCATGAGAAAAGCGAATTATTTGCGTGGTTCATATCCTATGCCATGGATGTCAGAAGGATTTTTTTTAGCAAAGGAAGATGATCTATTTAAAGATGCCCAAAATGCAGGAAAAGCAAGTGCTGATGAAGTAACTACTATGGGGAAAGGCGGAGGAAATGTAACCAAAAGTGTTGGGAATGCTATTTCAATTGCCGGTAAATTTGGTCTTCGTAAAGAAGAAATGCCAATATTAATAAAAGTGGCTAAGAAATGGTTCAATAAATCGGTTGATGATATTGGACATAAATACGAGCAACTTGTCCCAGGATACGACACTAAAGAGGAAATTATGCGTGCAGTCATATGCATGTTCGATTCTGGTTATACTTTGCCTCAAGGTCGAGAAGTAATCAATTATTACTATCCTTTGCAATATGGAATAGAAGGAATTAAAAATATATGTATAGAAAAACAGGGAGAAACTGCTGGTTATCCTGGTATGGATAGATTGTATTTTTACAAATCTGTTCAAACGATGCTGGAAGGTCTTCAAACATGGATTTTAAACTATGCTAAAGAAGCTAAATTTATGGCTTCTCTAGAAAATGATGCAAAACAAAAGGAAGAATATTTAGAAATTGCCGAACGTTTAGAGTGGTTATCAAAAAACAGACCTCGTACTTTCCATGATGCACTTCAATTAATATGGATTTTCCACGTTGCTGTCCTTAATGAAGACCCTATTTCCGGTCTGTCTCCTGGACGTATTGGTCAGGTGCTTTACCCCTATTGGAAGCAAGATATGGAGAATGGAATTCTCTCTAAAGAAAAAACGATTGAATTACTTGAAAGTATGCGGATGAAATTCACAGAGCTGGATTGTTTTGCGTCTATGGGAGTTGTTGGAGGTGTTTTAAGTGGAAATACTTTTAATAATTTATGCATAGGTGGTTTAGATCACGAGGGGAATAGTGCTGCTAATGAATTAGAAACTCTCATTCTCGAGTCAGCCATGTCTTGTGATGTACCTCAGCCAACATTAAGTTTATTATATGATGAAAAGTTACCAGAAGAATTCCTTCTGAAAGGTGTTGAATGTACAAAAATTGGCACAGGGTATCCGGCATGGGTAAATAACCGGGTTGCGATGGAATTCTTATTGAACAACTTTAAAAAAGAAGGAATGGGACTGGAAGAAGCAAGGGCTTGGTCTATTGGCGGATGTCTTGAGACTTCTCCCGGATCCTGGATGCCATTAGAGCTAAATGGCGAAACGTATTTGATACCAGGAGGCTCTGCACCTGCCACAAGTGTAGGAGTTCATTTTATTTCTTTACCAAAGGTTTTAGAGGCTGTTTTGTTTGACGGGTTAGATAAAAGAACAGGTCGTCGTGTATATCCAGCTCATGGATTGACCTTAGAATCTTATGATGATATTTGGAAGGTATTTAAAGATTACTTCAGCTTAACAGTTGAAGTATTAACGCTAACCAATAATATACAACACGATATCTGGGGTAAAATTTCACCTTCGATAATTAACAGTATGTTGAAACCAGATTGTTTAGAGAAAGGAAAAGATATAAGCCATAAAGGGAGTAGGTACAACAGAACTTTTAATGTTGAAATATGCGGAGGCGTTAACCTTGTAAACTCTTTAGCTTCTATCAAGAAAAATGTATTTGACGATGAAAACTTTACTTTAGTTGAATTAAAAGAAGCTATTGATGCTAATTTTGGATACATATCTGCTTTAGAAACTGGATCGTATAGTTTAATCGAGCAAGTTAAAAAAGACAACTATATGGATTGGTTGAAAATTCATAAACAATGTTTAGATGCTCCAAAATATGGTAATGATGATAAATATGTAGATCGTATTTTTAAAGAATGGCAAATTTGGTTCAGTAAGATGTGTGAGAACTATCTTTCATTATACGATGAACCTTTGTATTCTTGCCAAATATCTGTATCCACACATGCACCAATGGGTGCGGTAACTCTGGCAACTGCCGATGGTAGACTAGGCGGAACTACTTTTGCTGATGGTTCGGTTTCTGCTTATCCTGGTACAGATAAAAATGGTCCTTATGCTTTATTTAATTCAGCAACTTGCTATGATCATTCTCTATCACAGAATTCACAATTAAACATGAAAATACACCCATCAGTTGTTCAAGGCCGTGAGGGGTCCAGAAAATTCCTGGAAATGATCAAAGCTTATCTTCGCAAGGGTGCATTCCATGCACAATTCAATATTGTTGATTCAAGAATGTTAAAAGATGCTCAAAAAAACCCGAATAACTATAGAGGATTAATGGTTAGGGTTGCGGGATTTACTCAATATTGGGTTGAACTTGGAAAGCAAATACAGGATGAAGTTATTGCCAGAACAGAGTACGAATATTTAGGATAAAATTAGACATGAAACATTACGATTGTAAATATTATTTGAATACCGACGTTTTTAAAGGTATTTGTAAAAGAGATAAGAGTGTCATTAATGCTGACGATATTGCTTGTGACCATTTTGAAAATGCACAAAAATGTAAATTTTGTTCAAATTTTATATTAACGCACGAGGGACTTGGCACATGTATGAATAAATACGACGCTTATCCTGAGATGAATGCAATAACTTGCAATGATTTTAGAGCAAAATAAAAAAGAAAAAAGTGGTTTTGTATTTGATATTCAAGGACTATCAATGCATGATGGTCCCGGATGTCGAACTACAATTTTTTTAAATGGATGCACCTTAAATTGTTTTTGGTGTTCCAATCCTGAAGGTATAAGTAAAACACTTGTCCCATTGCATTTTCCATCCAAATGCATCTCTTGTGATAATTGCATAAATAGTTGTCCAGAAAGTGCTATAACAAGAAAAGAAGACAAACTTCTTATTTCCAGAAAACTCTGTATTGAATGTAATGATAAAATCTGTATTTCCGAATGTTATACTGATGCATTAAAGTTAAGCGGCTATGAGATAACCGCATCAAAGTTGATGGATATTATACAACGCGACAGGCAGTTTTGGGGAAGTGAAGGAGGAATTACTTTAACAGGTGGAGAACCCTTGTTACAGATTTCTTTTGTCGAAGAAATCCTCAGGCGCTCCCACGAATCATACATCCATACAGCAATAGAAACATGCGGAAATATTCCTTTTAAAAACTTTCAACAAGTAATTCCATATCTGGACTGGGTTTTTTTCGATTTAAAACATTTTGATTCGCAAAAACATTTGTCCGGAACGGATGCTAACAATGCTCTTATTATAGAAAATGCAAAACGTCTTGCACTTGAATTCAGAGGGCGACTAATATTCAGATTACCTCTAATTCCTAAATTTAATGATTCTCCGGAAAATATTAAATCAATTATTTCATTCTTAAAGGAAATTGGACAAAACGAGATAAATATTCTACCCCTTCATCATCTTGGAAGAGAGAAATACAATGCGCTTGATAAAGAATATATGGGTTTGAATTATCCCACTCCGACAAATAATGATTTGCTAAAGATAAAAAAGATCTTTTCAGACAATGGGATCAATTGCCATATAGGGAGTGATACACCTTTCTAACTTAGGATTTAATGAAACAATATTGTCTATTGAGGACGAATATGCAAATAATGAAAAGAAAATAAACAATTACGTTATTACTGCAGATTGGATATTTTTTGAAATAGATGTTTTTATGAAATGACTCACGAATCTGAATATTTACCTATTTCTTTACAAAAATCACAAATTATCCTTGCCAAAATCGGTGATGCCGTTGCTGTCGAAGTGGGTGGCTATTTTGTTCCCATAAGATGCTGTTATGTATAATAGCTCAACTTCAAAATGCTACATAATTTGCTGCAACTTTTATCTGTTGGGGTACCAAACGAGACAAGAGGTCGCACGACCTCTTTCTTTTTTTGAATATACTAAAGCCTTACTAATATTGATGATGAGTTGTATTGGTTCCGTGAAAACAGGTTTGCATCTTTTCCTTTCTCCAAAACGAGTTTTTCAGAAAAGATGCAACTAAGACTCTTCTTTTTTCAGTACCATCTGACAAACTTAAATATTCCTTGACACTCACTAGCGTTGGGATTTCGAAAATTAAAAGGTTTTAGTTTTGAAAAGGTTTTGTCAATTAACTCATCCATGTTTTGTCATATATTTTATTCTTTCGTCATTTTATTTACTCAAAATCAGTTAAATATCTTTCTATTCTAACTATATTTGTTTATAAAAGATGAATGAAACACTTATACAGTGGTAACAATTTAACATATCAATGTCTAGATTCATAACTCATGGAAAGTTTGAAATTTAAAGTCAGAAAGTGAGTGATTAAAGAGGAGTAGTAAATACTCCATTTAGAGAAAATAAATGAACCAACAAAAAAGCATCATATGAAAAATTACATCTTTTTTCTAGTCTTAATTCTATTCGGATCAAGTTTATCTGCTCAAACAAAAGAAAGAAAAGGTTATTTGGGAATTGTTATAGGCCCATCCTTTCCAATATCAGATTTTGCAACCAATTCCTTTAGCACCGAATATCAAGGTATTCCAAAACTAGGGTATAGCGACAGCTTTATAGATTTCGGGTACCTATTTGGTAAAAATATTGGAATATCGGCTTCAGTTGCTTACACTCAATATCTTATCGATAATTCTACTTCAGATTTGTGGTGGGGAATAGCAAGTATAACCGCAGGCCCAATGTTCTCATTGCCCTTATCAGAAAAGTTTTTCATTGATATAAAAGCCAACGCTGGAATTGTTTTTGCAAACTTTATAATAGATGAGATTCTGTATAGTGAATTTGGTAGGGGCATAGGTATTGGCATTGACTTACGAGCATCGTTAAGGTACAATGTTTATAGACGATGGTATGTGATGGCCGAAAGTGGTTATTTATCTTCCAATCAATCCTTTATGGATGATAGTAAACGAAAAATACAAAATATTAACTTGGGGTTCGGAATTGCTTTAAGCATAAAATAAATTTCTGTTGCTTAAGTTAAGAAATTTCGATTGGCATCTTCTTAAATTCGCGTTTACTTTCTATGATAAACTCAAAAATTCGTTTAATCAGCTGCAAATTCAAATGTTGGGGGTACTTCTTAAAATCGTATTCAATTGATATATAATTGTTTGCGATTTTTTTATTTATTTTAGTCCGCATTTAGTCGAATAACTCATTAAAAGTAGTAAAAACATTAGATATAAGAATATTAAACTTAGACTTTTAAGTTTAATATTTTGTTGTGTTTCATAAAGAATTTGAAGAGGTTTTTTAGATAGTCTGAAGGTTTGGCTATGAAACGTGGCAGATTTTTGGTGTGCTTTTTTGTCGCCCGACAAAAAAGCGGGAACGAAAAGCCCACATCTCCAACGCGTACAAACGGCCATATTTAATTCAGCCATATGAATAGACACAACTTTGTGTATTTAATTTCATGCTTAATTAACATGAAAACTACCGTTTCACAATCTTATCAGTCCTAATCATATTTCCATTCGTAATTTTTAAAATATACTTGCCCTTATCAAAACTATCCAAATTAATTTCCTTCTCATTTGCTTTATAATTTCGCACATAAACCAATTTTCCCAAAACATCATAAATTTCAATATAAACTGTACTATTAATGTCTGTTCCGGATATTGTGATTATATTATTAAATGGATTTGGATAAATATCAATTGTGCGTTCAGTATCTTCCAACTGTGATGTGTTTACAGTTGTCCATGTTCCGTTGATAGTGGAATAGCACAAAAAGTTATCGGTTACAGTTCCTTGGGCGTCCAATCCCCCGAATGTGTATAATTCGCCATTACCCATATCATCACCTGTAAATGCAGCTGCTAATTGTGTCAGAGCAGGATCATCACCTAATTCGACCCATGTAAGAGTATTTATATCAAACATATAACTTTTGTCATATACAGTTTTGTTATCATTGTTTCCACCAACAATATAGAAATACTGACCGGAAGACGAATAACCAAAATAAGCACTTTCGTCAGGAATGCTTCCACCTGCATTTACATAGCTCCATGAATTTGATCGTAAATCATATGACCACATATCATTTCTGAAACTTGGAGGGTCGCTTCCACCAAATACAAAAAGGGTATTATTGTAAACACTCGCCGCATGACCTGTAACAGTACCTATATATGAAGCTTTTTGCTCCCAAGTGTAATCACCTAAATCAAAAGCCCATACTTCATCTGTAAGTCCTGAAGCCGTTTCACCACCAACTATAACAACTTTATTGCCCATAACTGAAGCAGTACAGCCTTTTCTGGCTTCAGGTGTACCAGCTCCTCCAGAGGGTAGTTCTTCCCATGAGTTAGTTAGTATATCATATTGCCAGATATCAGAAAGCAGACCTGACGGACTCCCTCCAAAAAAAATAATCATTTTATTGTCTTTTACTGCTGCGGAATGTTTAACACGTGGGGGAGGATTGTCGAGTTCCTTTTTCTCCCATTCACTGTTGTCCTTATTGTATGCCCAAAATTCGTTTATTATGGCTTTACAGCCATTGTCACCTCCAAAAAGCAACATACATGTGTCATTTACGGTAACAAAAGTATGTCCGTAGCGTGGTGATGGTTTTTCTTTTTGTGCGAAAACATTTGTAGTGGTCAGTACAAAGAAACAACTTAGTAATATTACTAAACTGCTGATTTTAGTAATTTTTTTCATAATTTTAAGTTTTAATGATATTAATAACAAAAAAATATGCTTTAGGTTTTATATTTTCAATGCGTTCGGATTTTGTTAACAGAGGAATATTTCCGTTTAATATAATTGGCAAGGTTGTTTGTCAAATTGATATATTTAAAAAAAAGACTATTGTTTTCTGCATTCTACTTTTCAATTTTGTTAATAGGTTTACATATACGAATTTTTTCTGATATATTCAAAATATTTCTAAATTATTTTATCTAACCTACTAATCAATTCAATGGAGCGCAGTATAGCACTTGTCTCATCCTCTTTTTGTTTACCTATTTATGGTTATAATTTGCAATGAATTTTAATCTTATTGCAATATCTTCTTCTTTGATATATTCATTTTTGAATACGCTTTTGTCTTGATTTATTTTTTTTAATTTTGTATCGCAAATAAAAAAATAGAACGATGTTTAAAACGAACGAATATTTTGATGGACAAGTAAAGTCTATCGCTTTTGAGACCAAAGGCGGAGCTGCTACTATTGGCGTAATGGCAAAGGGAGAATACGAATTTGGAACTTCCTCAGTAGAATATATGACGGTAACGAGTGGAAAAATGACTGTAAAATTACCAGAACAAAAAGATTGGAAGGTATATGGTGAATTTGAGACTTTTATTGTAGATAAGGATAAGAAATTTCAAGTTAAAGTGAATGGCGATACTTCCTACCGCTGTTTGTATCGATAAATATATTTTTTAAACTGTTCGCTTTTGAACAGTTTAAATTAAAAATCGGACATGTAAAGTGAGGCTAAAATAAATGCCATTTTATATTAATCAGAAATAGAATATGTTAGAGAAGCTGGCATACTTTTAGCTTATCTTAAAATGGTTTTACAAATTTATCACATATAGATAAAAACAGGTCTTCATAACAGAAGGCCTGTTTTTTTATTCTCTTAGATGTCCCTCAAGATTTTTTTCATCAGATTGAAACTTAAATCCAAGTCGCTTGGCTGTTCGCATCGACAGGCTATCTGAATGTTTGCGAATATCAAAAACCCGAACCATTTTAACAGCATCAAATGGAGGCGTAAGCAAATCGAAATTAATGCTGTATTCTATGGCTGAAGTTAAAATTTCATGAGCCGATTCTTCGTTTATTGTGGATTGTTCATAATTTGTGTAGATCATTCCGATTTCTTTCTTTCCCTCAATGAAGAAATGCTTTTCGTGATTGATAAAAATGCGACCAATTAAATAGCCTAAATCGTTATCTCTATTGTATTTAAATGAGTCGGCAATAAAATTGTAAATATGAATAATTCCACAATAGGAACGATTTTTATCTTGTTTGATATATTTTGTTCGCATCACCTCATGCTGTCGTGGAATTTCAAAAACATTCGTGTGCATTAAAAAAATAAGAACATCTCCTGCAAACTTCAGTTCAAATTCGAATTCTCCTTTGTCGGTATATTCAAATACTATTTGTTCTGAATCATAACCCTTTCCATATTCTTTTGTCAACTTCAGAACCTCCTGTTTAAAAATTTGAAATGATTCCAGGGTATTTGTATAGACTTTTTGTTTTAGTAAGCCTTTATCAATCAGGTGTTTAAATAAATTATTTGTTTGAATATTCATCGTATTTTATTTGGTATTGAAAACATAAATTATCATCTTTGTAAAGATAAACTTTATTATTTCCATCAAATGGATATTCCCTAAAAAAATTAACATATAAATTTAAATTATGAGTGATACGTTAAACAGCGAGTTTACAGCCGAAGAACTTATAAAAGAAAAGCGCTATCTGGAATTATTAGCCGATAAATTTCCAAGTATTCAAAAAGCGAGTATGGAAATAATTAATCTGGAGGCTATTATGCGTTTACCAAAGAGTACAGAACATTTCCTTTCGGATATTCATGGTGAATATGAAACATTTACGCATGTTTTAAGAAATGCTTCCGGTGTGGTTAGAAGAAAAATTGAAGATGTTTTCGGAATGAGTTTGCGCAAAAGTGAAAAAGATGCTTTGGCTACATTAATCTATTATCCAGAAGAAAAAATGGAATTGATTCTTCAGGAAGAGGAAAAGGAAGACATTGGTGAGTGGTATATGATGACTTTGCAAAGATTATCGATAATTGCACGTGCAGCCTCCGCAAAATATACACGATCGAAAGTACGAAAAACAATGCCACCCGCTTATGCCTACATAATTGATGAATTATTAAACGAGAGTGGATTTGAAAAACCTGAATATTATAACGGCATTATCCGCACCATTATAGAAGTGGACAGAGCAAATGAATTTGTGATTGAAATTTCGCACTTTATTCAGCGCTTGATGATTGATCGTTTGCATATCCTTGGCGATATCTACGATCGTGGCCCTTCTGCTGAAAAAGTGATGGACGTTTTGCAATATCACCATGCAGTTGATATTCAATGGGGGAATCATGATATTATTTGGATGGGTGCCGCAGCTGGATGTAAGGCATTGATTGCCACCGTGCTAAGGATTAGCGCACGGTATATAAACCTGGACACTGTTGAAGATGCTTATGGAATAAATTTATTGCCACTGGCCACTTTTGCTATGGAATATTATAGCAAGGATCCGGCTGTTGTATTTGAGCCAAAGGGCTCTGGTAATAATAATGGAAAAAGTGTTGATTTGATAAAGCAGATGCACAAAGCCATTTCTATTATTCAATTTAAGCTCGA
>CAYPOW010000041.1:3006-18137 GCA_964412145.1 uncultured Draconibacterium sp. | reverse complement strand
CTCTTTTTAGTCCCAATATATATAACAAGACCCCCGGTAAAAAACATTAATAAACTATAAATGGCAGGAGCTATGGCAAAGGCAGTATTTCCTAACAAAACCACTGCAATCGTTATAGCTAAAGTTCCATTCTGAATTCCCGATTCAATGGAAATAGAGATTGCTCTTTTGTTAGTAATCCTAAATAATCTCGATGAAAAATAACCAACCACCATAGTTGTTACGTTTAAAGCCAAAGCAGCCAGTCCGGCTTGCTGAAAATAAGAAACAAAGTTTGCTCTTTCTTTAATAAATATTCCTGCTATAACCAATGCTATAACTATGGCCGATGCTTTTCGTACAGGTTTAGCCATTTTTAATGCGAATCCTTCTTTATATCGTCTGATTATCATTCCAACAGATATAGGAATAATTATTATGATAAAAATTTGCGCTACCGTTTCAACCCAATTTAACTTAATCATTTGCCCTTCTTTATAAAAATACACAAGTGCAAAATTTACGATAAACGGGATGCTTATAATTGTCATAAAACTGCTTATAGCAGTAAGAGTAACCGATAAGGCCGTGTCTCCTTTTGCTAAATGAGTTATCAAGTTAGATGTAGGTCCACCAGGACTAGCCGCTAAAATCATTATGCCAATCGAAATTTCTGGTCTTAATGGAAATAGAATTGCGATTGTAAATCCAATTAAAGGTAATAATATCAGCTGATTAACAAGGCCCACTATTATTGCTTTAGGGTATAATACTATTCTTTTAAAATCGTCAATAACTAACGATAATCCCATTCCAAGCATAATGATAATAAGTGAAGCCGCCAGAATAATTGTAGAAATTTTATCCATTTTTAGGGTTTTAGTTTAGAAAGTGGAAATATATAAATATATTCCCATATGGAAATAGTTTAAACTTTTTATATCTGTACTAAATCTCTTCCTTCAATTTCTTTACCTCGGCTAATCCATGAATAAGATAAAGACGATTAGTATCTAAGTTCTTACACTGATAGCGTGTACGTAGCTTTTTAATGACTTCAAAAGAGCTGTTTCTAAACAAAAAACGATCGCCTGAAACAAAATCATTCAATTGTAAATTTCCATTTGCTTGATCGTAGTTCTTTAAAGCCTTCATCAGGCGAGGATCGGAAACACTGGAAGCTTTGGGTTTTTGAAAATAGTGTTCAACTGCTGGAAGCAAATTTTTTGGAAATACATTTTCGTTTAAAAAGGGCTCCATCATTTGCGAAAAAGTCTGGCGCCATTCTTTTCCATGGGGCTTAATCCGACGAAAAAGTTTTTTATGTTTCCATACTTCGGCATGAGCCATTTCGTGCACAAGTGTTATTAAAAAAGCATAGGGATTTAAATCGTAATTCACGCTTATAAGCTGCGACTTCCCATTGTTTGCAACTCGGTAATCGCCCAACTTGGTTAATCTTGCACGACTTATTTTTAGCTGAACATTGTTTTTATTAAACCATTCATCAATCTGATTTACAGTAGATTCCGGAATATAATCAAAAAGTAAATGTTTACTATTATCCATTCTTTTGAAGAATTAGGGCTTGCGATTGATTTTGGTTGAGTGAAAAGGAAGGGCAATTACAATTTCTACGTGATTTACGAACTCCTTTATATGAGGCTTTACATCCAATCATTAAAAACAAGCCAAGAATTAAAAGTATTCCAAAAAATACACGTTTATACATCCGTAAAGATTTTTGATTTGCAAGTTCAAATCACGGAAAAAAATAGCATATAAAAAAGATTAATTTATCCGCAAACGGATTTCTTATATTTTTCGTTTCTGTGTAGAAAGCAATAATGCTTATTTTAGCAAAAATATTTGTGCATGAACCTGGTGAAACATATTGGATCCTATTTTTTATTGATGCGAGAAGTGATTTCAAAACCAGATCGTTGGCGAATATTTTACAAGCGTTTAATCACAGAACTTTATGACATCGGCGTTGATTCGTTTGGAATTGTGGCGGTAATTTCGTTATTCACAGGTGCCGTTGTTGCTATTCAGGTAGCCTATAATATCGATAATCCTTTATTACCCAAAACGCTTATTGGTTTTTCTACACGACAAATGATAGTGCTGGAGTTTGCTCCAACGATAATTAGTCTGATTCTTGCCGGAAAAGTCGGTTCAAGTATTGCTTCCGAAATTGGTACAATGCGTATTACGGAGCAAATAGACGCTCTGGAAATAATGGGAATAAACCCTGCTAATTTCCTTATTTTCCCAAAATTAGTTGCAGCTGTTTTAATTAATCCTGCATTAATTATATTTGGAATGTATATTGGTATTATTGGTGGATATTTGGTGGCTACTTTTACCTATTTACTTACACCTGCTGAATTTATTACTGGTGTACAACTCGATTTTGAAAGTTTCACTGTTTTTTATGCACTCATTAAAACGGCTGTATTTGCAATAATAATTGTTACAATTGCTGGTTTTCAAGGATATATAGTTAAAGGTGGGTCCATTCAGGTTGGAAAAGCAAGTACGAAAACAGTGGTCTATTCGAGTGTTTTAATTATTCTATTTAATCTAGTTCTAACACAACTCTTCCTCACATGATCGAAGCTTTCAACATATCGAAATATTTTGGCGAAACGCAAGTTTTGGATAATGTTTCCATTCAGTTTGAAGAAGGGAAAAACAACCTTATTATTGGTCAGAGTGGAGCGGGAAAAACTGTTTTATTGAAATGCCTGGTTGGCTTAGTGGAAGTAGACGCTGGTCATATTGATTTTGATGGACGGAATTTTTCGTCTTTAGCATTTAAAAAACGCAGAGTGATTAGAAAGGAACTGGGAATGCTTTTCCAGGGAGGAGCCCTTTTCGATTATTACACAGTTGAAGAAAACATAATGTTTCCTCTCAATATGTTTACCGATCAAAGTCTTGAAGAAAAAAAACACCGCGTAAACGAAGTCCTGAAAAGAGTGAATTTAGAAAATGTAAATAATTTATTTCCAGGTGAATTAAGTGGCGGAATGATTAAGCGCGTTGCTATTGCGCGAGCCATTGCCAACAAGCCAAAATATTTATTTTGTGATGAACCCAATTCTGGTCTCGATCCAAAATCATCAAATTTAATTGACGATTTAATTGCAGAGATCACAGAAGAATATAATATGGTTACTATTATCAACTCGCACGATATGAACTCCGTTTTAAAAATGGGCGATAATATCAGTTTTATCTTTAAAGGTAAGCTTCACTGGCAGGGAAATAAAGAAACTATTTTAATTGATAATAATCCGGAGCTTAACGATTTTGTTTTTGCAACCGAACTTACGAAACGTTTAAAAAAATAACCCATGGGAATACTCGACATTATTTTTATCATCCCTATTGTATGGCTTGCCTACAAAGGATTTTCAAAAGGATTAATCATAGAGCTGACTACCCTTGCCGCATTGGCATTGGGGATTTATATCAGCTTGCATTTTTCGCATCTCACTGCCAATTTCTTAGTGGAGCATTTTGAAATAAGCAAAAAATACCTTAGCATTATTTCGTTTATTATCACGTTCATATTGGTGGTAATTGCATTGAATATTATAGGTAAAATGCTCGAAAAAATTATTGATTTAGTCGCGCTGAGTTTTTTAAATAAGAGTTTTGGCGGCTTTTTCGGTGTTTTAAAAGCTGTTATATTCTTAAGTTTTATTATTTACTTTATCAATAAATTTGATAAAAACAGATTCTTATTTAGTGAGTCATTAACCTCAGAATCTGCATTATACGAATATATTGAAGATGTGGCTCCCGCAGTAATTAAATTCTATGACGGTATAGATGAAGATGATGGAGTATTGGATAAAGTAAAAAATAAAGCGGAAGAAACTGTTGATGGGGTGATAAACTAAAAAAGTGCAGCCTGCCAACTGCACTTATAACCAAAAATCAAAATTTTACTAAATAAAAAAGTTTACTAATCTTCGTGAACTATGAGAAAATTCATTCTATTAACTCGACAAAAATACGACATAGAAAAGCCTTTAAATGTTAAGGGCTTTTAAGAAGCGTTAAAGAAAGTTAAAGCCTTATTTGTAAGTAGTTTCAGTTCTATCTTTGCTCAAACTTCGGTAAAACCATGAATAAAAAGGTCATATATTTAATCATTAGCCTCATGTCTTTTGCGCTAATAAGTCTGATGGTAATTCAGGTTTATTGGATTAAGAACACTATTATGGTTAAACAAGCCATCTTCAATCGCGATGTAGATGCTGTTGTTACCAAAACAATTTACAATCTTGAACGAATTGATCGCGCGCTCACCTATACACGACAAAAGGATCTTTTATCTCAGAATAAATTACTTCTAAATAACACTATCGATTCTGTTCAACAATCGGTTGTTTCAAATCTATTAAATTACACACCTGGTGCGAGCATAAACAAATACAATAGTTTCAGTTCGCAGCGAATTATCGAAAGCCTTTTTTCTCAATCGAAAAACTTAACAAATCTTGTCGAAAATCGCATTACAATTCAAATGCTTGATTCTCTTTTACAACGTGAATTTCGATCAATAGGAATAAATACAAAATATGAATTTGCTGTTTATAGTCCAAACCGAAATAAATTGGTTCTGCAAAAAACAGGTAAATTTCCTAAAGAACTTTTGCTGTCGGGTTTTAGATATATTATTTTTCCAAGCGATTTTTTCTCGCAAAACGATTTATTGATGCTCTATTTTCCAAATGAACAAAAGTTTTTAATAACACGTTTGTGGGTTTTATTAGTTATTTCC
This sequence comes from uncultured Draconibacterium sp., assembly GCA_964412145.1. Taxonomy (GTDB): domain Bacteria; phylum Bacteroidota; class Bacteroidia; order Bacteroidales; family UBA12170; genus UBA12170. The sequence continues at coordinate 13,357 of CAYPOW010000041.1, read as the reverse complement.
TTTTTTCTGATTTCGGCAATAATTTATTCATTTACCTATGTTGTATCTACTGTTTTTAAGCAGAAAAAGGTATCGGAGATGCGAAACGATTTTATCAACAATATGACGCACGAGTTTAAAACACCCATTTCAACAATATCTTTGGCTTGTGAGGCTATGTCAGATAAAGAATTAGTAAAAACAAATGGCTTTTACGAATCTTATATCAAAGTAATTTCTGAAGAAAATGGAAGACTTTCGGGAATGGCCGAAAAAATTCTGCAAAGTGCTCGTTTTCAGAAAGGTGAAATTATTTTAAAGATAGAAAGTATAAATATACACGATGCCCTCAACGATGCTATCTCAAAAATTAATTTGCAAATAGAGAAGAAGGGCGGCGTTATTTATACCGAATTAAATGCAAAACAAGCTGTTATTCAAGCCGATCGTGTTCATATTACAAATATTGTTTTTAACTTGCTCGACAATGCAAATAAATATACACCTTGGGCTCCGCTTATCCATATTACAACAAAAACAATGGGTCAGGGTATATTAATTACAATTAAAGACAACGGAATTGGTATTAGTAAATCTAACCAAAAGAAAGTGTATGATAAGCTATTCAGAGTTCCAACCGGAAATATTCACAATGTGAAAGGCTTTGGATTGGGATTGAGTTATGTTAAAACAATTGTAGAAAAACATCGGGGTAAAATTACCCTTGAAAGCGAATTAAAAAAAGGGAGTAGCTTTTCTATCTACCTGCCTTTCAAACCTATATTAAAACACATTTAGAATGGAAAATCAAGAAATTAAAATACTACTGGCAGAAGATGATAAAAACTTAGGAACCGTTTTAAAGGCCTATCTGGATGCAAAAAAATACAAAACAACTTTAAGCAAAAACGGGCAGGAGGCTCTCGAAGAATTTCAAAGTGGAACTTACGATTTTCTCATTTTAGATGTGATGATGCCCATAAAAGATGGCTTTACTTTAGCTCGTGAAATTCGCGAAACTGATAAAAATATTCCCATTTTGTTTCTAACCGCCAAAACATTGCAGCAAGATAAAATGGAAGGGTTTAAAATAGGTGCCGACGATTATCTTAGTAAACCTTTCAGTATGGAAGAGTTATTGGTTCGTATTGAAGCCATTTTACGAAGAACACAGGCCAATAAACCAAATACGCACAAAGACTTCTTTACCATTGGAAAATTCTCTTTCGATGTAACTCGTCACATTTTATCTACCGATGGAATAAATCAAAAACTCACCTCCAAAGAAGCCGAATTATTGAAAATGCTTTGTGCTAGAAAAAATGAAACATTGGATAGGAGCGTAGCTTTAAAACAAATTTGGCACGACGACAGTTATTTCAATGCACGTAGTATGGATGTGTATGTAACCAAATTGCGTAAATACTTAAAAAGTGATCCTACCATTGAAATATTAAACGTGCACGGTGTTGGATTTAAATTGATTACGGAGTAATTGATCGTGTAGGTGAGTAGTAGAGTGGGTGAGTAGGTTATGTGGTGTGTTTTATTATATGTAAACACCTTATAATCATACAGTTATTTTAAACGCCTTTACTTTACACGTTTAGGGTTTTTACTAACAAAACTTTTCCATCCTGTATAAGAATCGCCTTCTGAACTTGGATTCTTTTGCAAATAATGACAAACAGCTGCTGCTAAACCATCGGTAGCATCAAAGTATTTCGGCTGCTCTTTTATCTTTAAAAGTTGTGTTAACATGGCGGCAACCTGCTCTTTTGAGGCTGTCCCTTTTCCTGTAATGGCCATTTTAATTTTTCGGGGAGCATACTCAAAAATGGGTACATTTCTATACAAACCGGCAGCCATCGCAACACCTTGAGCTCTTCCCAATTTTAACATCGACTGCACATTCTTACCAAAAAATGGTGCTTCCAGCGACATTTCATCTGGACTGTATTCGTCAATAAGAGCTAAGGTTCTTTCAAAAATCTTTTTCAGCTTCAAAGGATGATTTTCATAAGCACCTAATTTTAAAACGCCCATTGCAATCATTTCCACCGAATTACCTTTTTGATGAACAAGTCCATAACCCATAATATTTGTGCCTGGGTCGATGCCTAAAATTATTCTGTCTTTTTTAAATTGCTCCATTGTAGATACTAGCAAAGATAAAAAGACAGCTCTTAAATTCGCTTTTTAATTTGTTTTTATGATAAAATAAAAGCAATCTCTGAAAATGAGTGTTATTTAGAAAGTTTTAAATAATACTCAGATTTTGCTTTGTCCTGGAATCGAATGTAAATATTAGCCATAAATTTGGCATATTCTTTTGATGGGTAGAGCTTATAAAGCTTTTGATAATATTTTAATGATTTCTTAAAATTGCTAGTTACAACATCCAAGGCTTTCAGCATTATTTTGTATTGCTTATTGGTCTTGTTTTTTTCATAGGCCGTCATTTCTTTCTGATATCGATTTTCCGCTCTCATAAAAAACTTTTCAGCCATCCATTCCAAAGCCGGTTGACTTGTTACATTCAGTTTCAAAATAGCATTCGCTACCATATCAGATTTCGATTCATTATTCAAATTTTTGAGTGCCGTCAGATATAATTCCATATTATGCACATCCATCTGATTTTTAGTATCAAGAGAAGGCCATAAGGCTACTGCTTTTTCCCAATTTTCACTTTCAATATACGTTTCTAACAGACGTTGATTAAAGTTAGTGAAACGATCATCCGCTTTGAAGTTTTTCACAAAATACTCCAGCGCATCTATTTCTTTTGATAGATTATCAATTGATTTATAGATACTTATCATATTTGAATACATCTCAGCATCGGCGTAGCCTTTATAATAAGCCTGCTTAAAATACATTTCTGCTTCTGTTATTTTATTTAAACGAAATGCCGCTTTAGCCGCTGAACTATAAACAGAACCACTAATTTCTTTGTCTTTACTTTGTTGATCATTTATTAATTTAACGTAAGAAGCCAAAGCTGTTTCATAATCACCAGTGGAAATAGCTTGATCAGCAATAGCAATTTGTTTATTTAAAGTTGATGTTGTTGAACATCCAAAAAATAATATCGAAATGAATAATGTAATAAGTAAAGTGAATTTTGTCATGTGTTAGTTTTTAATCGGCGAAAATAAACAGAATAAAGTTCAATTTAAAGAAAATTGTAATTTAAGTCGAGTCTCAAAAAAATTGTATAACTTTGTTTAATTACTAATTATCAATAAATTATTATGAATACAGGAACAGTAAAATTTTTTAACACATCAAAAGGTTATGGTTTTGTTAAAGACAATGAGTCGGGTAATGAATATTTTATCCACGTTTCAGGACTAATTGACAACATCAAAGAAAACGACGAAGTGTCGTTCGAACTCCAAGAAGGAAAAAAAGGATTAAATGCCGTAAATGTTAAACTTGTTTAGTTAAACAATTATAGAAATTTATGATTTTGATCCCGTACAATGTGCGGGATTTTTTGTTTAAATCAATCCTAATTCTTTAGAAATATCCAACATTTTTACAATTGGTTTTTTTGCTCTTTCAATCACATCGGCAGCTAATTCAATACTTGGTGATTCATTTTTAAGCGCTAAATAGAGCTTTTCCATAGTATTTAATTTCATATATGGACAATCGTTGCAACTACAGGTTTCGTCTTTAGGAACAACTAAAAACTCTTTGTCAGGTGAGTTTTTTTTCATTTGATGTAAAATACCTGTTTCACTTGCCACAATATACTTTTTAAAATTTGTGTTTTGTGTATATTTTAGCATACCCGATGTGGAGCCAATCATATCGGCTAATGCCAAAATAGGTTCATCACATTCCGGGTGAGCAACTACCTGAGCTTCAGGATTTAATATCTTTAAATTAATGACAGCTTCTGTAGTAAGCTGATTATGAACCTCGCAGGTTCCGTCCCACAAAATCATATTTCTACCCGTAAGCTGGTTGATATAAGCACCTAAATTTTTATCGGGTGCAAAAATAATTTTTTGTTCTTTCGGAAAGGATTCTACAATTTGAACAGCATTTCCTGAAGTAACAATTACATCGGCTAATTCTTTTATTCCTGCGGTACAATTGATATAGGAAAGGACAATATGATCGGGATATTGATTTCTAAACTTAGAAAATTCATCTGGCGGGCAAGATGCTGCCAGGGAACATCCAGCTTCTAAATCGGGTAATAAAACTTTTTTATGTGGATTAAGTATTTTGGCTGTTTCGGCCATAAAATGAACTCCGGCAAAGACAATCAGCTCAGCCTTAGTTTCTGCAGCAGCTTGAGCTAAACCTAAACTATCTCCCACATAATCTGCAATATCCTGAATTTCAGGTATTTGATAATAATGAGCAAGAATAATTGCCTTTTTTTCATTTTTTAATCTTTCAATTTCTGCAACGTAATCCATCATTTGTAATTAATTTTGATGCAAACTTAAATAAAACCAATTGAACATTTCAGCAAATGTTATTCTCAATTTGCCTTATCAACATCGTATACTATTGTTTAAATTTTATATAAAGAGTTATTATTATTATTATAGGCTGTGAATAGCGGTATAACTTTATGCCTAAAAACTTGCATGTTGATAAACCGTCCATTTTTTAACAGTTCATAATTTCATATTTCCTTGATATCTATATATATTAATTTTTTATAAACATTTTGCTAAATAGGAAAAGTTAAAAAAAAGAGACTAAAAAAGCACTTTTTAATTGTTGGTAAGGCGGTGATAATTTTGGATAAAAAAGAATAAGTTTTGATTTTATCTGGAAAAATGAAGAATTTGTTAATAAGATTGGTTTTTTTAATACATATCAACAAGAAATACACACAATATTAACAAATAATAAACTTGATAGTGTATTCTGAATATTCAGTACATTATAATTAAATTTGCATAAAAAAAATGATTGATAAATCCATAATAATTCCAATTGCTTCTGATCATGGTGGTTTTGCCATGAAGGATTTTTTAATTAATAAACTCCGCAAAGAAGGATTTACAATAAAAGATTTTGGAACATTTTCTGAAGATAGTGTTGATTATCCTGATGTAATTCATCCTCTTGCTAAATCAATTAATGATGGTGTTTATCCTCTTGGAATTATAATGTGTGGAAGCGGAAATGGAGCACAGATGACAGCGAATAAATATGCAGGAGTTCGTGCTGGTTTATGTTGGACTGTTGAACAAGCAAAGCTTATACGTTTGCATAACAATGCCAATATCATCTCAATTCCCGGCCGCTTTATCCAATTGGAGATGGCCTGGGAAATGGTTGAAGTATTTTTAAACACCGATTTTGAAGGTGGAAGACATAACATACGAGTAAATAAAATTTCTAAGACTCTTTAAATAAATCAAATACCATGTCGGAAATTGCTGATATTTTTCTTAAACAATCCAAATTAAAAGCCTTTGATTTAGATCATAGGGAAAAGATAAAATTTAATATTGGCAAATACAATGCGGCCTTTCAAAAAGGATTGTTACAATATAAGAATTTGGATTTAGCCAAAAGCAGAGCGGCTAATATCAAACGAAAAGTAGTAAACAATTTAGATGAATACCTTATTGAGTTTGAGCAAAATTTTATAAATAACGGAGGAAAAGTTATTTGGGCGGTTGATGCAGAGGATGCTAAAAATGAAATTTATAAAATTTTAAAGAAACACGGCGCAAAAAAGGTAGTTAAAATGAAATCGATGACTACCGAAGAAATCGAACTCAATGCTTTTCTGGAAAAACAAGGTATTGAATCTTTGGAAACAGATTTGGGTGAATACATTGTTCAGCTTGCAAACGAAAAGCCATATCATATTGTCACTCCTGCTATGCATAAATCAAAAGAAGATATTGCACTTCTTTTTAACGAAAAAATGGGCTGGGACGAAGGACTAAGTCCAGTAGAAATTACTGATAAAGTGAGGATTAAGCTACGCGATAAATTTTATTGTGCAGATGCAGGAATTACAGGCGCAAACTTTTTGATTGCCGATACAGGATCAATTGCACTCACTGAAAATGAGGGAAATGGTGTTTTAAGCATGTCAATGCCACCCATTCATATTGCCGTTGCAGGCATGGAAAAAATTATTCCAAGTATAAACGATTTAGATCTTTTCTGGCCACTTTTAAGTAGTCATGGAACCGGTCAGCGAATGACAGTTTATAACAGCATTATCAATGGACCAAAAAAATCAAATGAAAAGGATGGGCCGCTTGAGACTTATGTAATTATTTTAAATAATAACCGAACACAACTCTTAGAGCAGGAAGAGCAAAGAATAGCATTATCTTGCATTCGATGTGGGGCTTGTTTAAATGCTTGTCCTGTTTATAAAAATATTGGTGGCCATACTTACGAAACAACTTATAGCGGACCTATTGGCTCTATTATTTCACCCTGGTTGTTGGGAATGAAAGATTATAAACATTTGAGCTTTGCCTCCACGCTTTGTGGAGCATGTACTGATGTTTGTCCTGTTAAAATCCCACTAAACGATTTATTGCTCTTGAATCGCAGAGATGCTGTTAATCAGAAGTATACAACTGCTTCGGAGCGGATATTAGTAAAAGGAAGCAGTAAGTTTTTAATGAAGCGAAAGTGGATTGATTTTTTTAGTGGTAAAACAAAAAGAATGTTTATTTCAACGTTCCTAAAAAATATTTGGGGTTCACACAGAGAGCTACCTCAAATGGCAGAAAAATCTTTTCATGATGATTGGATTAAAAAAAATAAAAAAGGCTAATCTCGTTTCTTTTTAAATACACGATTTACCCATCGAGGTAAAATTATGGCACCAATAAATAAATAAGGATAATAAGAAATAAGGCGCCAAAGTAGAGCCATAGGAATTACCCAACTTAAGTTTGGAATAAAATCGCGGAGGAAATCACTAAAAAAGAATTCAGCTAAACCACTGCCTCCAGGAGTTGGACTTATTAGAAGTAATATCCACATGCTTAGTTGACGGGCATAAATTAAAAAATGCTCGCTCCAGCTTAAACTGCCTCTGAAGAAAGCCATAAACATAAAATTTACTACGAAATATCGTCCAGTCCACGAAACGAAAGTAGCGAGAAAGGATTTAGACCAGAAAAAAAAACTTTTGGTTTTAAACCACTTTGAAGTTTCAATTAATTGATCAGATAAAACACAAATATTTTCTTGCCAGCGTTTAATAAGAGGAAAGCGAAATATCCATTTTAGCAGCCTCTTAATAATGTGTGGATTAATAAAAATAGCATAGCTTAATAATAAAGTGTAGAAAAAAATAAGCCCATAACCTATCCAAAAATAATACTTTAGCTGACTGAAGTGAAGAAGTTCCTCATTAGGAAAAATGTTGTTTCCAAAAAAGAGTAAAAGAATAGGAATGATAAGTATAAAAAACAGCTCATCTAAAAAAATGGCCGCTAAAACGACTGCCGTGCTCTGCCCGGCACTTAGTTTTTCTTTGTAAAGAAAATATATAGCAGGTGCAATTCCTCCCACGACTGATGGAGATATAGCAGAGCTAAATTCCCAAAGCATAATAATTTCAAATGCTTGTCGCCAGCTTAATTTATTATCTGTTAAAAGCTTGATTCTCACGATATAAGCCACATCTCGAATAATCATCATTAGTATGGCTACAAATATCCAAACAGCCGCAGCAAAGGACCATTCAAAAAAAGAAAACCGATCTGCATCAAAATTACGAAATAACATATAGGCGGCACCGCCTAATCCAATGAGAATAGGCAAAATCATACGCCTGGGCCGAAGAGCATTTAAAATTTTTTTACCGCTTTCAATTTTTATTTTTCGCATATGCATAACAAAGGTAAAGAAAGTGACACCTATTCCTATAAAATCAAAATAATTTCCACAAACACGACAAAAAGTCAGTAATATTTTTTAATGCACGACAAAAAGTCAGTAAAACTATAGAATTTATAGAATGGAACACAAATTGAAAGGGAGAGGATAATAAACATCAATAGTATTATTAAAAAATAAAAGAAAGGAAATAATATGGTACGATTAGTAAAATTTAACAGAGAGCCCATTTTTAGTAACTTATTTGATCGATATTTTGAAGGTGAATTTACCCCCTCAATTTCAAACAAGGCCGCAAATATTAAAGAAAGTGACGATGCTTTTGAAATAGATATGATGGTTCCTGGTTATACAAAGGAGCAGATAAACATTGAATTGGATGATAATTTATTGACTATTTCGGCAGAAGTTATAGATAAAAATGAAGAGGAGGGATGGCGCAGAGAATTTATTCTGAATTCATTCAGTCGCTCATTTCAATTGCCAAAAACAGTAAATAATGAGGCCATTACTGCCGAACAAAATGATGGAATTTTACACATCTTGATTCCAAAATTAAAAGAAGAGCAGAAGCTTAAAAAGCAAATTGAGATTGTTTAAATCAGTGAAACTTTAATTTTGCGAAGCAAAAATAAATAGCGGAACAGATCCTGAGCAAAGTCGAAGGATCTCAAGGATTATTTTCCCCGACTGCTTGTCCCAAGGGGATCCCTTATGGGGCGAAGTGGAGTTTAGTTTGTTTTGGATTTTTAGTTTTAAAACCGGGTAATGCCCGGTTTTTTTATAAATTTTCAATAAAGGCGAGTAATTCTTCTTTTTTTCTATGGGAGACATCTAATTTTGTGCCGCCCCGCATAATAGCATAGCCACCATCAGATCTTTCAAAACGTTCTATGTATCTTAAATTGATAAGGTGTGAACGGTGAATTCGCATAAATCCAAAATCAAGTAAAACACTTTCATAATCTTTCAATGTTTTTGATACAATAATATTCTTTCTATCCAAAAAATAAAAGCGTGTATAATTTCGATCACTGGATAGTGCAACCACTTCATTAATAGGTATTACAAAAATATTTTCAGTTGTTTTCAGTACAAGCCTTTTATCTTCTCCGTTATTTTTTAAATTAGATAAAAGGGTTTTGATTTGAATATCGGAATTATCCGTTGAATCGGTCTCAATCACTTCTTTTACTTTATTGATGGCCACTTTTAATTCCTCGGGATCAATAGGTTTGAGCACATAATCGATAGCACTGAACTTAAAAGCCTGAATGGCATACTCTTCAAAAGCAGTGATAAAGACAACTTTAAAATCGACGTTTCCGAGACGGGCAAGCATATCAAAACCAGTACCATCAGGCATTTTAATATCAAGTAAAACCAAATCAGGTTGGTGTTCTTTGACTGCATCCATGCCTGTGATTAAATTTTTTGCTTGTCCAACTATCTGAACATCATCCTTGCAGTGGGTTTCGAGTAAAATTTGAATAGTTTCCCGAGCTCTGGTTTCATCATCAATAATAAGCGTGCGAATCATCTTTAAGCGCTTTTTTTCAAATATACAGAAATTATTCAAATTAGCGTTCGCCTCAAATAACAAAAACCATTAACATCTTTTAAAGCTCTGTTTTTTTTCTTTAAGTCGAATATGCGTTCCTTTGTAAATCAAGAAAAACACAGAAATGAATTCAGATGCACAAAAATTTTATCAGCAGGAACAGCATGCTTACGCTCAAAAAATTGCGCTTATAAGCAATCGAATAAACATTTTTTCCAGAATACGAATTAGTTGGTTTTTATTAGGTGTAGTTGCAATTTATTTTGCCTCAACAACGACTTTTTTGTGGATCGGCTCTTTATTTTTTATTTTTTTGATCGTATTTATATTTATTGCAGTGAAGCATGGTCGCTTAATTGAACAAAAAAAGGAAGCCGCTGTTTTTTTGAATTTGTATAGCGATGAACTTTTAGCATTGAATGGTGATTTTACTTCTTTTAATGATGGTCAGGAATATACTGATAATCAGCACCCTTATTCCAGTGATTTAGACTTGTATGGTAAGGAAAGCATTTTTCAAATGTTAAATCGGAGTTTTTCTGATGCAGGGAAATATTTTCTGGGAAGCGTTTTAAATACTTTAGAAAAGGATATTGATAAAATCAAATTACGTCAGGACGATGTTAAGGAACTGAGTGACAATCCTAATTGGATGAGTAATTTTCGGGTATTAGGATTGCTCGCTTTTACAAAAGAATCGACTTTTGCACCCGACCCAAATAAACTGGCGAGAAAATTACCGGAATGGATAAACAGACAGTCTATTTTTAGTAATAGCTGGTTTAAAGCGGTTCAGTACATTCTTCCTCTGATTTCTTTGACGATGTTTGTACTCTTTTTGCTCGGCAGCATTTCGTCATCTGTTTTTATATTGTACTTAATTGTTTCGCTTGGTTTTACAGGTATTTATACAAAACAAATCAATCGACAACATCAGGAGTTGAGCAA
>CAYPOW010000041.1:0-2906 GCA_964412145.1 uncultured Draconibacterium sp. | reverse complement strand
TTGGAAATGCTGGTCAGTTTTGCCACTTTCTTTTACAACAGAAGCGATTTAATTTTCCCCGAAATAGTTAGAGAAGAATTTGTGCTTGAAGGAAAAAAAATGGGTCATCCGCTTATACCCAAAAAAGTTCGTATCGATAATGATGTTTTATTTCCATCAAAAAAACAGTTTTATGTAATCACCGGAGCCAATATGGCGGGGAAAAGCACCTATTTGCGAACAGTAGGAGTGAACCTTGTATTGGCGTTGTCTGGCGCTCCCGTTTGCGCAAAACAATTTAAAACCAGCATATTACAACCATTCACAAGTATTAAAACCAGCGATTCTCTTTCGAATAACGAGTCTTATTTTTATGCGGAATTACTTCGTCTTCAGCGAATCATCGAAGCATTAAAAACGGGGGAATCTTATTTTATTATTTTGGATGAGATTTTGAAAGGAACCAATTCAAAAGATAAAGAGCAAGGTTCCAAAGCATTGGTAAAAAAACTGATCAGTTTAAATGCTGGTGGAATTATAGCCACGCACGATTTGCAATTGGCCGAATTGCGAAAAAGTTTTCCTGAAAATGTAAAAACAGCCTGCTTTGAGGTAGATATTGAAAATGATCAATTGGTTTTCGATTATAAATTAAGAGAAGGGGTTTCGCGAAATCTAAACGCCACTTTTTTAATGGAACAAATGGGGATCAGTTAAAAAAGAAAATAGCGTATTGCTATTTTTTCATTGTGATGTCTTTATTTAATATTTGGCTTTACCACAAAGTCACACGAAGGATTTCACAAAGTCACACAAAGAAATTTACCGTAATCAATATATTATTCAATTAAGTCGATAATTTCTCGCATTCTATTTTCCTGTAATCTTATGCTTTTAAGCAAGGCGAATTGGTTTTTTGCTCGTGTAAGATTATGTTCCGGATAATTTATTTTGTAATAAATGTCGTTGTTCAGGTAATCTGTCAAAAAACGAAGACCCATAATAAAAGTCATATACTGAGGCGCTAAATACAAATAGTCGAGCTCCGACTGAGTCAATATGCTTTTGCATGAATAAAGAAAACCTTCCGTAAAAGCCATAAAATTATCTGGTATGAAATGTACTTTTTCAAGATTGGTTTCATCTTCTTCCGCTGATGAACACATAGTTCTAACAGAATCGCCAAAATCATAATGCACAAGGCCGGGCATAAGAGTATCTAAATCAATTACAGACAGAGCATTATCATTTTTATCAAACAAAGCATTTGATAATTTTGTATCGTTGTGAGTTGCCCGAATAGGAAACTTGCCCGTGTTTTTTAATTCTTGAAGCAAGCACATTTCCTTTTTAAGTTCATTTGCGAAAATGATTTCTGTTTTTGCCTGATTTAAACGGTCAGTATTACTTGCTGCGAGAGCCGCCTCAAATTGTTGAAAACGAAAATTCATATCGTGAAAACGCGGAATTGTTTCCGACAGGTCTTCGGCATCAAAATCGTTGAGCAAATAAAAAAACCGACCAAATAAACGTCCCGCTTCCAGGGCTATTTTCGTGTTTTCTGCTTTTAAAAAAACCTGACTATCCGATATAAAAACCATTAAATTCCAATACTCTTTATCTTCATCAATAAAAAAATAATCTCCTGACATTGAGGGCATTAAACGAATGACATTTTCTTGTTCAGGATGCTTGGTTTTGCTTCGTAAGAAATTGCATACCAGCACTTTATTCTGAATTAATTCAGGAATATTTTTAAAAACCACGGAATTTATTTTTTGTAAAATATAGTCTGGAGTTTCTTGTGCTTGGGTTTGGATAAGAAAAGTAGTATTGATATGACCGCTCTTAATTTCTTTGGTATTTCTAAAAATTCCTTCGTGATCAAATTGATCGAATAGTTTGTGCAAATTCATTTCTTATTTTTCATTTTAGAAAACCTTAACCCATACTCATCATCAAAAAACCGGAAAAAGCAGGATTGCTGGGTGATAAGGATTTATCCACATTTTCTTTCATCGAATTAATCAATTCGCGGTAGCTTTTATAGAAAGCATAACTAGGTGTTGGTTTGTAAATTAAGCCTTCAACATCGAAATTTTTGATGATACCTTTGGCGGTTGTTGGCTTTACAAAAACCTGGTAGTCAGGCGAAAAATAGGCAAACCAAACGGAGATTAAAGACCACTTTGCCAGTTTTCCTTTTTGAAGTATATCAAGTATCATATTAAAACCGGGCTCTTCGTTTTCGTAGAGAAATATTTTTAAGCCATCAGCCAGTTGTTCTGTTTCGCTTTTATTGAGCGTTTTGCTAAAATCTCTGAATTTTGGTTTTTCGAATAAGGAAACCATCGAAGAACGACTCACTATTTTTGCCATTGCTTCTACAATTTCCTGAGGCTGGTCGAACTTTGCTAAAGCAAAAGATTCCTGCGCCAGAGCAAACATTTTATCAGGTTTATGCTTCTTGACTAATATCTCCATTTCGGGATGTTTAAATCCGCCAGGGTATAGTTCCAGGATGTTTTGTTCGGCCTCTTTCAGTTTATTAAGATTCATTTACTTTTTTTTAGGGCAAGATAAGGAATAAATTAATTCGGTAAAAAGCAGTTGGAAAATTCGATTTCAACAATGCACACTTTTAGCTATTTCATTAATTGTACACATACCCATTTGGAGACTTTCAGGAGATATAATATGCTCAATATTAAAATTTTAAATAGCCCATAGGGCTTCAATATCCATAAAACAAATTATTAGAAGATTTTATTGTCCATCGGACATTAACCTTAAGACAGGTACCAAACTAAAACCATTAACCTTTTGTAAATTATGTTGTAAATCCCCTTACGGGGAAACGCATTTTAAATCTTTTATTTCTACTGAAATTAATGCTTCCATAGGAACATGCCTACGGGCAATTTGTT
>CAYPOW010000040.1:2854-18358 GCA_964412145.1 uncultured Draconibacterium sp. | reverse complement strand
GTAAGAACCGCTTCACCCGCCATTCGTGTATCGCCCTGACTATCAGAATGCACTTCGAGCATTCCAAAAGCACGTTCGACTATTTGCAAGCCGGGTTTTACATTGGTTGCTTTGATGGCAATATCCGTTAAAGAATTAATTTCTATACCTGGAGCAATTTCGATAATGCAGCTTGATTGTCCGCCTACAGGCAAAAAACCTCTGGAAACAGTCGAAATATAGGACGCCATCTGCGATTGAAGTGAATCCAAGAAAATATAAGTTCTTAGATCGATATGTGATTTGGAATCATTCATAGACTTAGAGGTTATTTATTTTTTCCTAAAGGAAGAGCAGTATCAACATTCTGGTGAGGTCTTGGAATAACGTGGCTAGATACAATTTCACCCACTTTTTCAGCAGCGCGCAATCCTGCATCAACAGCAGCACGAACAGAAGCAACATCGCCCCTAACAATAGCAGTTACATATCCACCACCCGTTTTTTCATAACTTACGAGGTCTACTTTTGCTGCTTTTAACATAGCGTCGGAAGCTTCAACCATTGCTGCAAAACCTCGGGTTTCTATCATGCCTAAGGCCATCATTTCATTGTTTTCCATATATTTAATTTTCTTAGTGTTTATAACTATTTTATTATCTGTAATTTAACAAGAGAGTAAAAACGTGTTATTTTTCATACAAACCATTGTTTATAAGGTTTTTCTTGAACCAACAAAGATAGTGAAATTTGTGATATTGAATAGAAATACAAAAAAGCTGTTGATAACTTATTAATTCAAAAGAGGAAGAAGAAAATTAATTTGAAGTGCTTTTCCATTCAAAACTTTCAATTAGTTTTTGAATATCTTCTTCAATAAAAGAAATTACAGGTGCGAGTGAATCGTTGTTGGGTCTCACACTAAAATAGAGGGCTCCACGCAGGAAATGATTCGTGCTGTCGGTTAAGTAGAACTGATAGGAAGAAGCGGCATCTGTTCCCTTAATAGAATAGGCCACTCCATACACGTTTTTCTGCTTATTGATAAACATTTTTTCGCTAATAGCATTTGCTTTCGGAATATGTTTATTTACTAATTTATGTGCATCTTCCAGTAAATCGGCAAGATTGCCATTTACAGGTTTATAGCTTAAATGAACTTTAGCACTGAATGAAGAAAAAACCAGATTGGTCCAATATTTTTCTGCTCCTGGCTGAATATCGCTTTCTAAAGAAGAATAAGTTGGAATAATAAAGGTGTAGGGGAGCTCTTTTTGGATGGGGACATAATTTTTTTCTGGTAGGAATATTCTGAAATAGCCTCTAGGTTTAGGCTGGGAATAATCACCACAAGATGATAAAGCGCTAATTATCAGCACAATAAAAAGAATACTGAATTGTTTTGTTTTATTGCGATTCATCCGCAATTTCAATTTTTAGGTTTTTAATTCGACGTTTGTCGAGTGCTTCAACTGTAAAAGTAAAATTATGGTGAATAATCTTAGTGCCTTTCTTTGGGATATTGCCATAAATTTCTAAAAATAGTCCGGCGATGCTATCAAAATCACCTTCCACTTCATAGAAAATATCATCATTTATTTTTAATACTTTACAGAAATCGATGATGGATGTTTTAGCTGCAAAAATATAGGTTGTATCATTGATTTTTTCAAAATCAATATCGTCGTCTAATACATCAAATTCGTCACTAATTTCACCCACTATTTCTTCTAAAACATCTTCGAGTGTAATAATCCCCGAAGTTCCACCATATTCATCTATAACTATGGCCAGATGTATTTTTTTCTGACGAAATTCGGAAAGCAGCTCGTTTATTTTTTTGTTCTCAGGCACATAAAAAGGAGAGCGAAGCAGAGAAGTCCAATTGAAATTGCCTGGGCTATTTAAATAGGGGAGTAATTCTTTGATGTAGATAATCCCTTTTATGTTATCCACACTTTCTTCGTATACAGGAATGCGTGAAAATCCTGAATCTAAAATAATTTTAATAAGATCAGAAAAGGATGTGTTTATATCGATAGCCACTATGTCCATCCTTACTTTCATAATCTCACTGGCTTCGATATCGGCAAATTTTGCTATTCCCTTAAGAATGTTTTTTTCTTCTTCGGTAGTATGTTCGTCTGAAGAGATTTCAATGGCTTCGTCGAGTTGACTCAAAGAAACCTGATGGCCTTTTTTCGTAATTCTATTGTCGATAATAGAAGTAGAGATATACAATGCACGACTCAGCGGACCTAAAAATTTATTGAGGTAAAACATGGGTGTCGCCATAAAAAGCACAAATCGGACACTGTTTTGATTGGCATAAATTTTTGGCATTATTTCGCCAAAAAGCAATAAAATGAAGGTAACTACAGCCACTTTAATTACAAAGCCAAGTACTGGAAATGCGCTAAAATCAAAGTTATGATCAATAATAAAGGCTGATAAAATAATGATGCCAACATTTACAAAGTTATTGGCAATCAGTATAGTAGCTAATAGACTTTTAGGTTTGGCGAGTAAGCGTTGTATTTGTTGGTGTAACTTGTTTTTTTTATCCGATAGCTCATGCAATTCACCTGGGCTTAAAGAAAAAAATGCAGTTTCGCTACCCGAAACCATAGCCGAGGCCATGATTAATACAATAAGCAACAAAATATAAAAAAAGAAGCTTATTTCAAGAGGAGCTCTAAATATAGAATTGGTAAGTAATAAAAGAAATCCAGAAAGAGGTTCGTAATCAGCTATTTCCAAAAGAGTTTAAATATTGATGAATAAACAAAATTACAGTTTTTTTAGATGCAAAATAAATTTATAAAATCCAGAATAACATTCAGAAATCAATGTGATATTATGCTTCATTATCAGTCACTTCCAGTTTGAATCCTGTTCCGTGTATGTTTTTAATAGCAATGCTTGAATCCTGACTCAGCATTTTACGCAATTTGGCTATAAAAACATCCATACTTCGGCCAATAAAATAATCGTTAGAGCCCCAAATTTGCTTTAGTGCAAAGTCGCGGGTTACCAATTGATTCTTATTCTTGCAAAGCAATTTTAAAAGAGCCGCTTCTTTTCTGGTTAAAGTTTTATCTGTTCCTTCAAAACTAAGAACCATATTTTCGTGATCGAAATTGTATTTGCCTATCTCAAAATTTTTGGGAATATTTTCTTGTCGATATTGTACAACACATCGCTTTAAAATGGCTTCAATTCGCAAGCTTAATTCTTCGGTACTAAATGGTTTTGTAATGTAATCGTCGCAGCCCATTTTGAAACCAGTAATTCGGTCTTCCTTCAATGTTTTGGCGGTTAAAAAAATAAGAGGGATGTCATTGTCTAGATTCCGAATGTCTTTAGCCAGTGAAAACCCGTCTTTTTTAGGCATCATCACATCTAATATGCATAAATTAAAGTCTTCTTCTTTAAAAGCCTGTAATCCTTCTTCGCCATCTTTTTTTAATACTGTTTCGTAGCCAAGCATTTCCAAATAATCCTTCAATACCAAACTTAGATTAGCATCATCTTCAACTAATAATATTTTAGCTTTTGTTTCCATATCAATGTTTTAGTATTTCGTTAAATGGCATATAAATCTCGAAAGTTGATCCAACACCAAAGTTACTGCTTAATCGAATAAAGCCACCATGTTCTTTCACCATTTTTTCAGTATAGAATAAACCCAGTCCAAATCCTTTTACATCGTGGATATTGCCTGTATGAACTCTGTGAAATTGTTTAAAAATATAGGCCTGATCTTCTGTTTTTATACCTATCCCTTTATCTTCTACTGAGATTAAAATGCCTTTTTTTATGTTTTTCGTTCTCACAGATATTTCAGGTTTGTCGGGAGAATATTTATTGGCATTATCGAGCAGATTGCTAATTATATTTGTGAGGTGCATCTTATCGGCACGAATATGCGAACGGGCAGCTGAATATTTTTTTTTGATTTTCCCATTCCTTTCGTGTACAAAAATCTCACTATTGTGGATAGTATCATCCAATAATTGGTGGACATCAATTTCTTTCATTCGAATCTGAAATTCAGCTTTGTCGATAACAGCTAATTGAAGCACTTGCTCAACCTGATTTTTGAGTCGAATATTTTCGTCAAAAATGATTTGCGCATACTTTTTAGTTTTTTCGCTATTGTTTTGAATTTCAGGCCGCAAGAGCATCTCGCTGGCTAATGATACAGTGGCAATAGGCGTTTTAAATTCGTGAGTCATATTGTTTACAAAATCATTTTTTATCAAACTTATTCTCTTCTGTCGATAATTAACAATAACAGTAAAGATAAAACTAAAGCCTATGATTAGAACAAAAAAAACAGAAAGAATAAATCCACCAATCATTTCTTGTAAAACCAAATTATTGCTATGCGGAAAATAGATGGCTAAATAATAAGGAGAGTTGCTACGAATGCAACTCAATGATGTTTTAAAGTCTGATGCAAGTATTTGTTGTTCGAAATGCTTAAAATTTCCACCAATTAATTGGTTGGCTCCATTAAAATATACACCATATTCGTAATCTAAGCCCATTTGAACGCAACCCAATTCATTAGAAAGTAAAGAGTCAATCAGTGAATAATTTAGATGTTCGAAGTCATTAATGTCAGTAGAATTGTAATCGTCTTCGATAAAGATTTTATGCTGGTTTGGATTGTTTTGAATTTCAAACAATGTATTTGAAACTGCCCTTAGCCCCATTTGAATGCGCTTATCGAATTGGTCTTTCTTAAGCTCATAAGCATTTTTAATCCAATAAATCTGCGAAATTGCAATCCCAACAATAGCAAATGAGGTAATAACGATAAGTAATATGCCTGTGCGTTTGTTCATGAATATGCAATCTCCATTTTTATGAATATTGAATTTTTGTCAAAATTAATGGAATTATTCAACTTTCAAATTCGAATTAACAGCATGTTAACAGTTCTTAACAACGGATTAACATCGATGGTTGCTTGTCTGCTATATATTTGCAAGGATCCGAAAATAAAGTTGACAAGTTTAGATTTTATTTAGCAGATGTTTTTTATCACGAATTAAATATATAACTATGAAAAAATTAGCATATGGAATTTTGGCTCTGGCCTTTGTTTTTACTGTATCTCTGACTTTAAACGCTCAAACCCAGGGTGTAGAAAAAACACCACAAAGTCAAACGCAAAAAGTTGAAAAAAAGAAAGAAAGCAAAACAGCTTGCGATAAGACTGCAAAAAAAGCAGAATGCAAAACAACTTGCGATAAGACGGCAAAAAAAGAATGCGCTACGAAAACGGAACAAGCAGAAAAGGCCGACTGTAAAAAATCAAGCGACAAAAAATAATCGATTAATTCAATTTAGTTTTTTTAGCTCCATTCGGATAATCCGGATGGAGTTTTTTTTTGTGCATTCAAAAAAAATGGGAGCATTAAAAAAGCCGGCGAACCGACTTTTTAGATTGTTAACGGCATTAATTATCTCTACCGTGACAATGCTTGTATTTTTTACCACTTCCACAAGGACAAGGATCGTTTCGTCCAATTTGCTTTTCAACTTTAATGGGTTGTGGTTTTTGTTTTGTTTGCGTATTTGAATGTGATTGTGATAGTAAATCATCTCGCCCTTCTTTCAAATTTCTATTAGCCTGGGGCAGCTTTGCTTCGCGTAAAGTTGTCTGTTGTCCAGGTAAGTCGCCTTTTATTAAGAAACCGCTTATCTCTTTATTATTCCTTTGAACCATTTCTTTAAAAAGATTGAACGATTCGAATTTATAAATAAGTAGCGGGTCTTTTTGTTCGTAGGAAGCATTTTGAACAGATTGTTTAAGGTCGTCCATTTCGCGTAAATGCTCTTTCCAGGCATTATCGATAATGCTTAATGTTAATCCCTTTTCTATGGAAAGCGGAATTTCCTTTATACTGTTTTCATATGCCTTTTTTAAATTGGTAATGATATTGTGTGTCTTTACTCCATCCGTAATTGGAATTGCAATGTTTTCGTAAGTCGTATTATTTTCAATAACATCTTTAATGACCGGAAATACTTTCTTTGCAATTGCATCCGATTTTAATTTGTAATTATCATAAACTTGATTGAAAATTAGTTGTGAAAGATCATTTTCTGTACTGTCGGTAAATGTTTGACTGTCGAATGGAGCGTCGACTAATACAGTAGTTAACAATTCCATATTTAAACCTTCATAATCAGCTAAGTCTTTATATTCTGCTACAAGTTGTTCAATATAATCGTAAAGCATATTGGAAATATCAATTGCTAAACGCTCGCCATAAAGCGCATGTCTTCTTTTTTTATAGATAGCTTCACGCTGAGTGTTCATTACATCATCGTATTCAAGCAAACGCTTTCTAACACCAAAATTATTTTCTTCCACTTTTTTCTGAGCACGTTCAATAGATTTGGTAATCATTGAATGCTGAATAACTTCGCCTTCTTCCAAACCTAAACGATCCATAATTTTGGCGATTCTTTCCGATCCAAACATACGCATCAGATTGTCGTCAAGAGCAACAAAAAATTGCGAACTTCCTGGATCTCCCTGACGGCCTGAACGACCACGAAGCTGACGGTCAACACGACGAGATTCATGCCTTTCGGTACCGATAATTGCTAAACCACCTGATTTCACGACTTCAGGAGATATTTTAATATCTGTTCCCCTACCAGCCATATTGGTGGCAATAGTAACTGTACCTGCTTTACCTGCTTGTGCAACAATATCGGCTTCTCTTTGATGAAGCTTAGCATTTAAAACATTGTGATTAATGTTTTGGCGATGGAGCATTCGGCTAAGCAATTCGGAAGTCTCTACAGAAGTTGTACCTACCAGAATCGGTCTGCCTTGTTTAACCAAAGCAACAATCTCATTGGTTACGGCATTGAATTTTTCGCGTGTGGTTTTAAAAACCATATCTTCTCTATCGTCACGGGTAATAGGTCTGTTTGTTGGAATAACCACCACATCGAGTTTGTAAATATCCCATAATTCGCCCGCTTCAGTTTCGGCTGTACCTGTCATTCCTGATAGCTTGCTGTACATTCTAAAGTAATTCTGAAGAGTAACAGTGGCGTATGTTTGAGTAGCGGCCTCAATCTTTACATTCTCTTTGGCTTCAATAGCCTGATGCAATCCATCTGAATAGCGACGGCCTTCCATAATACGACCAGATTGCTCATCCACAATTTTAATTTTATTGTCGATAATTACATATTCTACATCAATTTCAAAAAGAGCATAGGCTTTTAAAAGCTGATTTACAGTGTGTACGCGTTCCGATTTAATGGCGTAATTCCTCAAAAGCTCACTTTTCTCCTGAGCTTTTTCTGTAGGAGGCAAATTGGTTTTTTCCATTTCTGCTAAATCAGCGCCAATGTCTGGTAAAATATAAAATTCAGAATCATCATAAGAAGCAGTAATCAAATCTATCCCTTTATCGGTTAAATCGATGCTGTTTTGTTTTTCATCGATAACAAAAAACAGATCATCATCAATAAGATGCATATGCTTATTTTGTTCCTGCATATAAAAATTCTCTGTTTTTTGCATCAGAGTTTTCATGCCAGGCTCACTCAGGAATTTAATTAATGCTTTGTTTTTTGGCAAACCACGAAATGCTCTAAACAGTAATTCACCGCCTTTTTTCTCTTGCTCATCTTTTGGGTTTGAGCTTAATATTTTTTTCGATTCGGCAAGTATTGAAGTCACCAGTTTTCGTTGCACCTGATATAGTCTTTCAATATTTGGCTTCAACGCTTCAAACTCCTGATTATCACCTTTAGGCGTTGGCCCTGAAATGATTAAAGGCGTTCTGGCATCGTCAATTAAAACGGAATCAACCTCATCCACGATGGAATAATTGTGTTTGCGCTGCACGAGTTCTTCCGGATTGCTGGTCATATTATCGCGTAAATAATCAAAACCAAATTCATTGTTGGTGCCATAAGTAATATCGGCCAGATAGGCTTTTCTACGATTTTCGGAATTTGGTTCGTGTTTATCAATGCAATCTACCGTTAATCCGTGAAATTCGAATAGCATTCCCATCCATTCAGCATCACGTTTTGCTAAATAATCATTCACCGTAATTAAATGCACACCTTTTCCGGAAAGAGCATTTAAATAGACAGGCAAAGTAGCGACAAGTGTTTTTCCTTCACCTGTTGCCATTTCAGCCACTTTTCCGCTGTGTAAAACTATTCCGCCGATTAACTGAACATCGTAATGAACCATGTCCCATTTAATCATGCTGCCACCAGCCATCCATTCATTTTTATAATAGGCTTTTTCGTCTACGATATTCACATTATCTAATCGGGCGGCTAAATCTCGGTCGTGTTGAGAAGCTGTTACTTCTACTTCGTCTTGGGTTTTAAAAAGATTAGCGGTTGCTTTTACAACAGAAAACGCCTCAGGTAGTATTTCGTCAAGGGTTTGTTGGGTTATTTCGTATTGTTTTTCGCTTAGCTTGTCAATTTGCTCCCAAATATTTTCTTTTTCATCAATGCTGATAGAAGTGTCTTCTTCTGCTTTATGTTGAAGGGTTACTATTTCGTTTTCAGTATCCTTAACAGCCTCTCTAATACGTTGTTTAAATTCCAGTGTTTTAGCTCTTAATTCATCCGCACTTAACGTTGATATACTTTCAGAAGCTTGCAGCGTCTTTTTAAGTATAGGATCGATGGCTTTTATATCGCGCTGGGATTTGCTTCCCATTAATTTTGAAATAAATTGTTTCATTTGATAATTTTTTAATGCTGTTATAGAATAAAATACAATAAAAATAAAAGGCAAACTAATCTGCATTCGATGTACAGAATTGCGGAAGGGTTTATTTTAATATATCCTCTTCACTTACTCCCACTTAACAAAAATCATTCATTTAATAAACGCCTGTCTAATTGGCAGTATTCGAATGCAAAAATAGAAAATATATTTTGTTATATAATGGAAGATTGTGATCTTTGTTTTTGAATGCTTTTGTTTAAAAGTTTGTTTAAAAGTTATTAATTCACCATCAAATTCGCATTATTATTTACCAGACTTTTGCTAAAAGGATGAAAATCGATTTTCGGTTTGAAACCATTTTTATCAGAACGTATTTTTTGTCTATTTACGACATTTGAAAGCATAGCTTTACATCCGTAACTACAGTTACTTATATCAATTTTATATATCTAAGTGTGTTTGTTTTATTTGTTTTAATAATGGCATAAATTATTGATACCCAGCTAGTTTATTGGTTTTTTGAAAAAATTACCTAAAATATTTTTTTAGATAATTTTGGCATTAGTATAGTGAAAAATAAATTAATAAACAAATAAAAATAAATATATTTCTCCACATTTTTACTCACATTTTTGTCTTGCTCAATCAGCATATATTTGAACAATTTTTAAAGGCTATATAATATTGTGTAATAAATCAATAAAGATAGTTTTATTTCTATTTTTATCTAACTGATTAATTTTAAATGGAGAAAGATCACATTAAAGTTTGGAATAATTGTCTTCAATTTATACAAGATAATGTAAATATTCAGGGGTATAAAACTTGGTTTGAACCAATAGAACCACTTAAATTAGTCAACAATGTATTGACCATTCAAGTTCCCAGCCAGTTTTTCTACGAGTGGCTGGAAGAACACTATATCAAATTAATACGGATGGTTATCAAGAAAGAATTGGGTTCAGGAGGCCGCTTGGAGTATAGTATTATTATGGATAATTCTATGCCGGGTCTGGACAAAAAAAGCATGAAACTACCAACAACCAGCAAAGAATCAATTAATAATCCTGCTGTATCTATGCCGTATAATAAAAACAGAGAAAGATCAAAAGATATTCCAAATCCTTTTATTATTCCAGGAATTAAAAAAGTAAAGGTTAATTCTCAATTAGTCGAGTCCAACTCATTTGAAAATTTTGTTGAAGGAGATAATAACCGTTTAGCACGATCTGCTGGTTATGCTGTAGCAGAGAACCCTGGAAAAACATCTTTTAATCCTTTGTTTTTATATAGCTCCAATGGCTTGGGAAAAACGCATTTGTCGCATGCTATTGGATTACAGGTGCGTGAAAACTTTCCTGATAAAACGGTTCTTTATTTACATTCAAATCAATTTATTTCTCAGTTTATTGATAGTATTCGGAATGGCAATCAAAACGATTTTATTCATTTTTATCAAATGATTGATGTTTTGATTCTTGATGATGTGCATTTACTGGCAGGAAAAGAAAAAACGCTGGATGTTTTCTTTCAGGTATTTAACCATTTGCATCAAAACGGAAAGCAAATTGTTATAACTTCTGATATTCCTCCTGTTGAATTGACCGGTTTTAACAACCGCTTAATCTCCCGTTTTAAATGGGGTTTAGCTGCTGATTTACAAGTACCTGATCTGGAAACCAGAATTGCTATTATTGAGAAAAAATTATACAACGATGGTATTGAAATGCCACAAGATGTAATAGAATATCTGGCCTATAGCATTACAAATAGTATTCGTGAATTGGAAGGCGCTCTTATCAGTATAATGGCCCAAAGCTCCTTGAATAGAAAAGAAATAAATATCGATTTGGCAAAACAAATCATCGATAAATATGTAAAATCTACTAATCGGGAAATTTCTATTGAATACATTCAAAAAGTAGTTTGCGAGTATTTTAGTCTGCCTTTAGATGTAATAAACAGTAAAACGCGCAAACGCGAAATCGTTCAGGCACGTCAACTGGCTATGTTTTTCTCTAAAAGACATACAAAATCATCATTGGCTACTATTGGCCAGCATTGCGGAAATAAAGATCACGCTACCGTTTTACATGCTGTAAAGACTGTAAATAATTTGGTTGATACCGATAAGAAGTTTAAAACTTATGTGGATGATCTGGAAAAGAAAATCAAATTGCATTAGACTTTTTTAAACCGGTTCGCCGGTTTTTTTGTTTATTGTCAATTCGTTTTTTTTGACCTAGAATACTTATCTTAGCACATCAAAAAAACTATTTGTGAAAGTTATTCTTCTTGCTGCAGGCCTTGGCACACGTCTGTTTCCGTTGACAAAAAACAAACCCAAAGCACTTATTGAAGTGCAAGGGAAACCTTTAATCCAAATTCAGTTAGAGAAATTTAAACAACAAGGATTTTCAGAAGTGCTTGTTAATATCCATCATTATGGAAATCAGATACTTGAATTCTTGCAAAAGAATAATAATTTCGGATTGGATATACAAATCTCCGATGAAAGAGACCAGCTTTTAGATACGGGTGGTGCATTGAAAAAAGCAGCAGATTTTATTCGGGGTGATGAATGCGTTTTTATTCACAATGTAGATGTTTTAACCGATATTTCTTTCGAATCTATGTTAAACGCCCATCGTTTATCAGGAGCATTGGCAACTTTGGCTATTCGAGAAAGAAATACTTCTCGCTATTTGCTTTTCAATGAAGACAATCTGCTTCGTGGTTGGGAAAACACAAAGACCGGAGAAAAAAAAGGCAACTGGCAAGAGCCTAATTTAGTCAATGCAGCTTTTTCCGGAATTCATGTTATTTCGCCCGAATGTGTTGATTTATTTCCTGATAAAGCAGCCTTTTCTATCATCGATTTTTATTTGGATATTCTGCAATCGCATACAATTAGTGGCTATTTTCACGACGAATCGGTATGGATAGACGTAGGCAAGCCTGAAACATTAGCTCAAGCTGAAAAATTAAGATTTTAAGAATGAACGCAAAATCACAGACCGGTTTTCTTGAAGATACTATCAATAAATTGATGCAGGAATATCCTGTTAATTTTGGTCAGCTTTGTATTATTACACCTAACCGGCGAGCTCAGGTTTTTGTTAAAAACTACCTGCGTGAAAAAGGAAAGGCCATGCTTATTCCAACTCTTTTTTCAATTGATGATTTCATTCAGCACCTGTCGCCCTATATTATTTTTGATACGGTTGATTTGAGTTTCGAGCTCTATGCTATTTATCAGGAATTGGAGGGTGAAAATGCTCAGCCCTTTGAAACGTTTGTTCAATGGGCTCCTGTTTTAATAAATGATTTTAATGAAATTGATATGCATTTAGGCGATGCCAATGCGTTATTCAATTATTTAAGCGACGATTATGCCATCAGAGAATGGAATTTGGGGATAAAAGACCTAAGCGATTTTCAGAAAAATTACCTTGCTTTTTTTCATAAGTTAAATGATTATTACCAATATTTTACACAACGTATTTTGAGTCAAAATGCTGCATACAATGGACTGGCTTACCGCTATGTTGCAGAACATATTTTGGAATTAGCCAAAAATACGCCTTGGGATAAATTGATATTTGCAGGATTTAATGCACTTACACTTTCTGAAGAAAAAATAATTCGGACTCTGTATGAAGCAAAGCATGCTGAATTATTTTGGGATGTTGATGCCTATTATTTTTTGGATAAAAATCAGGAGGCAGGACTCTTCTTTCGGAAATATGCCAAATGGTATCGTTTTGATAAACAAGTATTAGGAGATGATTTTCGTAATGTAAAGAATATCAATATTATAGCTGTTCCAAAGGCAGTTGGACAGGCAAAAATTGCAGCCGAGCTGCTTAGCGAAAAATTTCAATCTGAAAAAGAAGGAAAAGGGCTGGACAATACAGCACTGGTTTTGGCTGATGAAAGTTTACTGATGCCTGTTTTAAACAGTTTGGATGCAGATATACTGACTGAGACAAATGTTACAATGGGCTATCCATTGAAAAACACTACAGCTCATCAATTGTTTAGACTGTTTTTGAGAATGCAATTTACTGGTCAGCGACAGCAAAAACTTAAAGGACAATCAAGCATTCGATTTATAAATGAAGACGTCTTACAGCTTTTAAAAAATCCGCTTATCACTGATTTTTTTGGAAAATCACCTCAAACCATTTCCGGAATTCAAAAGCAGCTTTATTGGACTGCCTTGGAATTGAAAGAATATTTTGCGCAAATAGGCCAGGAACGTTTTGCCTTTTTATTTATCGATTTTGAAAACAGGGCAGAGGGAGCAATTGCCTTTTTGCAGGAGTTTATAAATCAGTTTTCTCTTCTTTATGAAGTAGAAAACGGGTATATTAAACTTAAGTATTCATCTGATATGGAAGCTTTTATACTTTATTCTCGCATGTTAAAAAGATTGGCCGACCGGATTCAGAAATATGGATTTCCAAATAATTTGCAAGAGTTTAAAATTGTATTTGAGCAATTGATTGGAAATCAAAGTCAGGCATTTTATGGCGAGCCGCTCAAAGGATTGCAATTGATGGGTTTATTGGAAACAAGAGTACTCGATTTTGAAAACCTCATTTTCTTATCTGTAAATGAAGACGTTTTACCATCAGGAAAGATGTCTAATTCATTTATTCCTGTGGATATAAAACGGATGTTTAAGCTGCCAACCTATAAAGAAAAAAACGCCATTTTTGCCTATCATTTTTATCGATTACTACAAAGAGCTAAAAATGTTCACTTACTTTACAGCACTTCGGCCGGCCGACTTTTAGGAGGAGAAAAAAGCAGATTTATTGCACAATTGATGCAGGAACTTCCTAAGTATAATCCAGATGTAAGCATTCAGGAACATTTGTATAATTTCAAAGAAATTCATCCTGGAAATCATTTTGAAATTCGCATTCCTAAAGATAAATCCATTATTGATAAATTGTTAGATATTGCTGAGAAAGGCTTTTCTCCTTCGGCTTTAAATACGTATGTGAAGTGTCCTTTGCAGTTTTATTTCAAGCATATTGTAAAAATTAAGGAGCCTGAAGAAGAACAGAGTTTTATCGACGATAGGCTGCTCGGAAATGTCATTCACAAAACATTGGAGAATTTGTTTAAACCTTTTGAGGGCAAGGATATTAAGTTGGTTGATTTTGTCAACATGAAAAAAAAGATGCTTGCAGAAGTACATGTTCAGGCAAAAATTCACGCAAAGGGACAAGTGCTTGATTCGGGACAAAACCTGCTTACTCTAAGAGGGATTGAACATTATCTCGAGCGATTTTTTGATTTTGAAATTAAAGAATTAGAAAAGAATTTGGCTAAAGGTAAGAGTTTAGTCATTCTAGGACTGGAGCAAAAATTGGAAAGAAATATCAGCTTGCCTGAGAATAAGCTGAATATAAAGATTTTTGGTTATGCCGATCGAGTTGATCGCAAAGATGGAACGATTCGAGTAATTGACTATAAGACTGGTGTGGTTAAAGAAAGCGATTTGAATAAAATCCAATTTGACACCTTATTTCAAAATGCAAAAAACGATAAGGCAATTCAACTTCTTAGTTATGCCTGGCTGCTGAAAGAACGCTTTCCAAATGAGCCCATCCAGAGTGGAATTATCGCTTTGCGAAATGTAAACAATCACTTTGTTGTCATTGGAAAAACTTCGGAAAAGGCTCTCTCAGAGGAATATATAAATGAATTCGAAAATAGCTTGCTGGATTTTTTTGAGGAGCTTTTTAACGATCAAATCCCATTTATTCAAACGGATAAAAAATTAAATTGCCAGTACTGTCCGTATGTGAATATTTGCTTAAAATAATTAATTCATCGATTTAAATTCAATTTTAGAGCATAATCCAAATAATCATTAATTTAGCATTATGATTAAGGCCAACACAATTCAAACCCAGCATTATTCAATCTTATTTGGAGTAAATTCGGGCAAGGCTCTGGATGCTTTTTTGGACACAAAAACGTATTCAAAATTGTTTGTTTTGATGGACGAAAATAGTTACGAATTTTGTTATCCTCTTTTAAGTTCCGATTCTGAAAAACTTTTGGATGCCGAACTTTTGCAAATTGATTCTGGTGAGGACAATAAAAGTATTGAAATTGCAGCTCAATTATGGGAAAGTCTGACAGAGTATGGTGCCGACAGACACTCATTGCTCATAAATCTGGGTGGTGGAATTATCAGTGATCTGGGTGGTTTTGTTGCCTCCACTTTCAACCGAGGAATGGATTTTGTAAATATTCCTACCACTTTATTGGCCATGGTTGATGCTTCCATTGGAGGGAAAACTGGAATAAATCAGGGGCATTTTAAAAACCAGATTGGCCTTTTTTCCACACCCAAACAAATAATAATAGACGAACGCTATCTGGAAACGCTTCCACAAGAGCAAATTTTATCGGCGTATGCCGAAATGATAAAACATGGTTTGATTGCCGATGCGGATTATTATGAAAAACTGAGCTCAGTTAAATTGATGAAGCCAAAATATTTGAAAGCTTTTATAGAGCGATCTATTCAAATTAAAAAAGAGATAGTGGAACAGGATCCTACTGAAAAAGGATTGCGCAAAATGCTCAATTTTGGTCATTCTGTTGGTCATGCCATCGAGTCCTTTTTTATGAATACCGATGCTCATTTGCTTCATGGTGAAGCTGTGGCCATTGGTATGCTAGCCGAGGCTTATTTATCACATGAAATTTTAAAAATGCCTGTTCATGAACTCAAAATAATTGAGCAAAATACG
>CAYPOW010000040.1:0-2754 GCA_964412145.1 uncultured Draconibacterium sp. | reverse complement strand
ACATGAAATTTTAAAAATGCCTGTTCATGAACTCAAAATAATTGAGCAAAATACGGGCTTTCATTTTAATCATATTCGACTGGAGGACAGTCAGTTAAACGATATTGCTGAACTTGTTTTCCATGATAAGAAAAAAGAAGGCAATAGCTTGAATTTTAGTCTATTAAAGCAAATCGGAAAATGCGAAATAAATGTGCAAGTCACGAAAAATCAAATTATAAATTCTTTAAAAAATAGTATGTATGGCTTTACTGATTAAAAAAAGCGACCGCAGTTTAAAAGGAAGTATTCAATTGCCTCCTTCAAAAAGTGAGAGTGCTCGCTTGCTTATTATCGATGCTATTTTAGGAACTGAACATCTGGCAATTGAAAACCTATCGGATAGTACAGATTCCACTACACTTAAAGCCTCCCTCCAATCTTTGTTGAATTTAAAAGGAACGGGTATTTCGCTCAATTTGGATGTTCAGGATGCAGGAACAGCTATGCGTTTTGTTACAGCCTATGCGGCCAATATAAATGTAAACTCATATATCACAGGTTCTGAAAGAATGAAACAAAGGCCTTTAGGTATTTTGGTTGAAAAACTAAAAGAACTTGGTGCTTCAATAAGTTATGCTGAAAAAGAAGGATTTCCTCCCATTCGTATTGAAGGAAAAAGGTTAAAAGGTGGTGAAATAGAAATAGATGCCACAGTAAGCTCGCAGTTTATTTCAGCTCTGCTTTTAATGGCTCCTAAAATGACGAATGGCCTGAAAATGAAATTGTTAGGAAAGGTTATTTCGGAACCTTATATCGATATGACTATTAAAATTATGCAGGAATTTGGAATCGTTGTGGAGCGCGAAGGCGATATCATCTCTATACAAAAACAACGTTATCAAAACAAAATAACATATCGTGTTGAATCTGATTGGAGCGCGGCATCCTATTGGTATCAGATGGCCGCTTTTGCTGAGGAGGTGGATTTGACTTTGTTGGGACTGAAAAAAAAGAGCACGCAAGGCGATTTTATTATAGCCCAATGGGCGACAAAATTTGGTGTGCAAACGGAATTCTTGGAAAATGGCGTTCGATTAAGCAAAACAAAAGTGAAGACAGAGTCTTTAGATATGGATTTTTATTTGAATCCGGATCTTGCTCAAACTATTATAGTTACAGCTGCTGGACTGCAAATTGAAGGTGACTTTTCGGGTATGTGTAATCTGCGTATGAAAGAAACAGATCGTGTTAAAGCTTTGGTGAATGAATTGAGTCAACTAGGAGCTGAAATTTCAGCAAGCAAAGATAGCATACATCTTGGGCCTTCAAAACTAGAAAACAAGCATAAAGTTCATGTATATGCAGATCACCGCATGGCCATGTCGTTTGCGCCTTTAAGTATGCTTTTTGGAGAAATTGAAATTGAGTCACCTTCAGTGGTGGCCAAATCCTACCCTCATTTTTGGGACGATTTGAAATGTGTTGGGTTTGAACTTCATGAGATATAAAGTCAGTTTGCACTATTTAGATACCTGAATACGCAAATTCCTTAGCATAAAAGTTTTTAATACGCATTATTTTTTAATTTTGCCAATAGTTTAAAATCATTTTAAATAAAGGCAGTTATTGAATTTTTTCGAATGTGCAGACTTAATGAAATAATGCAATTGAATTTATGTTGTGATTAATTGAAAGGTTAAAATGGCTAGAGGAAAAAAATTGACGATTTTTATGCTTGACGGAACTGAATATGGCCCGAGAATAGCTGAAATTGGAAATTGGGTAGGTAAAGCATTTTATGCTCCAAGAACTACTATTACTAAAGTAATGGACAGACCTGAATTTGATAATCCTGGAATTTATTGTTTAAAGAGTCACTCTGAATTAGAATCCTATCAAGAGAAAATATATATTGGTGAAGCGGAAAATGTAAGAACAAGAATAAAGCAACATTTACAGAATTCAAAGAGAGATTTCGTTGAATTAATTTTTTTTATTAGTAAGGATGATTTACTCACTAAGACTCAAATCAAATATTTAGAATCAAGATTGGTACAACTAGCAATTGATGCTAAAACTGCTGAGATTGAAAATGGAAACATTCCTTCTCTTCCCACTTTGCATGAGGCTGACATTTCAGATATGGAATATTTTCTTGAGCAGTTGAAGCTTATATTGCCAGTAATGGGATTTAGATTTTTGATTTCTTCAGTTGTTAAAGAAACTGAAAGAGAATCTGCTTTTGAAAATCAAAAAAAGATTTTATTAAAAATCAATAGCAATAAGATCGAGGCTAATATGTACATAAGTAACCAAGGTTTTATAGTTACAAAAGGATCTCAGGCAAAGAAAAATTTATCAAATTCCTGCACAATAACTTATCGGAAACTAAGGCAAAAGCTATTAGAAACTAATATTTTAAAAGAAAATGGCGGGTTTTATGAATTTGTTGAGGATACTATTTTTTCAAGTGCGAGTGCAGCATCAAATATGATTTTAGGTAGAAATTCTAATGGTTATACAGAATGGATTTCAGAAAATGGAATTCCATTAAAAAAACTTGAAGAAAATTAAGTGTAAGTCTTATGGGTATTATAAATATTTCAATTTTGGTAAATTGCGAGCTTGAAATAAATATTTCGAAATTTTTAAGTTCAAAACAAAACCGCTTATTATTCTAATAAATTATGGATAAATATTCCTATTTAAATAGCAATCCCGAAGAGATAGAGGCTTTGTATCAGCAATTTCTCGAAAACCCTGAAAATATTG
>CAYPOW010000039.1:0-18658 GCA_964412145.1 uncultured Draconibacterium sp. | reverse complement strand
CCAACTTAATGGAGTCAATTACCATTTGTTTATCCACCGCCTTACACATATCGTAAATGGTTAACAGAGTAATATTTACAGCAGTTAGGGCTTCCATTTCAATGCCTGTTTTACCAACACATTTTGCAAAGCTTTCTACCTTTACACCATCGGCAACTATATAGGTTTTAACATCCATTTTGGTAATCATTAATGGATGACACAAAGGAATAAGCTCACTAGTTTTTTTTCCACCCTGAATTCCGGCAATCTCAGCAATGGTCAGTACATCTCCCTTTTTTAGGCCGTTTTCAGCAATCAATGCTAAAGTTTCTTTTTGCAAACGAATATATCCTTGTGCACGTGCTGTTCTGGTTTGATCTGGCTTTCCAGCAACATCCACCATATTGGCTTTGCCGTCTTTATTTATATGCGATAGTTCCATAGCGTAAATTTACAATAATTAAACTCCAAATCCTTAATTTCTAACTCCTAACTCCCAACTCATAACTCCCAACTTTTTTTTCACCCTCCAATATTATTGAAATGACCAGTATGGTTACTTGTACCACTTCTAGGTTTGTTTTTCAAGCTTTCTTCAATGGATTTATCAATACCTAATTCCCTGACATTGAATGATAAATCGGAAAACAGACAAGGCATTACATCGCCATTGGCAGTTAATCTCAGGCGATTGCAATTTTTACAATCACCTCCTTCACCTCCTTCAACTATTGAAAACTCACCGGTTTCCAGATTCATTTCGTGGATATATCGAATTTCAAGGCCATTGGCTTTACAGTATTCTGCCACAGCCATTGCATCAGGTTCCTGATTCGATTTTTTGATCACACAATTTATTTTGATGGGGAATAATTCAGCTTCTTTGGCTGCTTCAATGCCGGCAAATACATCCTCTATTTTTCCCAATCGTGTAATTTCTGTATAGCGTTCTGGATTCATAGTATCTAAACTAATATTCACTCGCATTAATCCGGCATCTTTTAATTGTCTTGCATATTTGGGAAGGAGAATGCCATTTGTAGTCATCCCGAAATCTTTAATGCCCTCGATTTCTCCAATTTTTTTTATCAGCTTAATAATGTCGTGACGTACCAGAGGTTCTCCTCCTGTAATCCTTACTTTGTCAACACCATCGGCGACTGCTTTTTTTGTAAATTCAACAATCTCTTCAAAGCTTAAAATATCATCATGTGGCATTAATTCCACACCTTCTGCAGGCATGCAATACACACATCTTAAATTACATCTATCCGTAACAGATATTCGTAAGTAGTTTATTTTTCTGTTAAATTGGTCGTACATCAACAAGTTGTCCTTTTTGAAGAGAGGCTTCTCCGATATGAATAAAAATCATTCCATCCGCTTTTACATAGGAATGAATATGCGCGGATCCATTGTATTCAACGGGCATAACTTCGCCATTTTCGTTGAAATAGACTGGATAATAAGATTTTCGCTTTGTGTTTTTTCTTCTAAGTTCAACTCCCATTGGCATTTTAAGACGCAGTGGCTCAAAAGTATGTCCCATCATTTTGTAGAGTAGGGGTTTAACCAAAAGTTCAAATTGAACAAAAGAGGAAACAGGATTTCCTGGAAGTCCGAAAAAGAATTGCTTTTCTTTTTTTCCAAAAACAGTGGGTCGGCCAGGCTGCACAGCCAGACTTTTGAATAATATTTCGATGCCTTTTTCTTCCAGGATGGCAGGAACAAAATCAAATTCGCCCATAGAAACTCCACCTGAAAGCAAGACCATATCGCTGCTGTCAAGTGCTTCTTCCAGCATTTTTCGGGTTGATTCAGGACTGTCTTTAGCAATTCCGATATATCGACCGTTTATTCCAATCTGCTGAAGCTGAGCCATTATCTGGGCTGCATTGCTATTTCGTATTTGTGAAATTTGTGGAGTTAGATGTGGTTCAACCAATTCGTCACCAGTAGAAATAACTGAAACTTTTACTTGTCTATTTACTTGAATAAAAGTTTTCCCCACCGATGCAAGTACAGGAATATGTTGTGCTTTTATTAGCGTTCCGCTTTTGAGTACTAAATCTTCTGCTTTCAAATCTTCACCAATGAGGCAGATATTGGAATTATTTTTAATTTGAACAACTTTGATTTTATCATTCACAATTTCAGTATGTTCCACCATAACAATGAAGTCAGCACCTTCGGGAACTGCTGCACCTGTCATAATTTGAGAGCATTGATTTGGTCCAATTATTTTGGATGGAGCATATCCTGCCGGAATTACCTCCAAAATTTCCAGATCGTTTTCTAAATCTTGTTTTCTACAAGCATACCCATCCACTGCCGATTTATCAAATGGCGGCATATCCATATCTGAATATATATTTTCAGCCAAAATTTTTCCCAGGCTATTTTGAAATGGGATTAGTTCCGTGCCTAAAGTATAAGCAGATTGCTCAATGATCTTAAAAGCTTCTTCTTGTTTAATCATTCTAAAAATATTAAAGTGCAAAAGTAGCTATATTGCAAGTATTACAAAAGCAATTTCCGAACCAATATGTTTTTTTTAACATATCGGATATTTATTAGTTTGGGAAGCACTTTTGAGGCTTCCTGATTGGCTATTATTTGTTTCGAAACAAAGATTGAAGCATTTTTTTCTTATTTTTGAGGATTATATTGGTTTAAAAAATAATAGGTTTTTATGGAAAATTTTATCGTTTCTGCAAGGAAATATCGACCTTTAACTTTCGATACTGTAGTGGGTCAAAAATCGATTACAAATACGTTAAAAAATGCCATCAAGAATCATTATTTAGCTCAGGCTTATTTATTTACAGGTCCAAGGGGAGTTGGAAAAACAACAGCAGCTCGTATTTTCGCCAAAACAATTAATTGTTTAAATCTTGATTTAGAAAAGAATCCAGATATAATTGAACCTTGCAATGAATGCGAATCTTGCCTATCGTTTAGTCAAAATGCTTCTTTTAATATTATGGAACTCGATGCTGCGTCTAACAATTCGGTGGATGATATTCGCCGTTTAGTTGATCAGGTTCGTATTCCACCTCAAGTTGGAAAATACAAAGTTTATATCATCGATGAGGTTCATATGCTATCGCAAGCAGCTTTCAATGCTTTTTTAAAAACACTGGAAGAACCGCCGCCTTATGTTAAATTTATTTTGGCCACTACTGAAAAACATAAAATCATTCCAACCATTCTTTCTCGTTGTCAGGTCTTTGATTTTAAGCGAATTAGTATTGATGATATTGCTTCCCATTTGCGTTTTGTTGCAGAAAAAGAAAATGTGGAGGTCGATGATGAAGCCTTGCATTTAATAGCACAAAAAGCGGATGGAGCTATGCGCGATGCCCTATCCATTTTTGATCAATTGGTGAGTTTTACATCAGCTAAAGTTACCTATCAAAATGTTGTAGAAAATTTACATGTTCTCGATTATGATTATTTCTTTAAAATCAGCGATCAGTTTTTAAGCGGAGATATCACTTCTGTTTTGCTCATCTTAAACGATATTATTGAACGTGGATTCGATGGTCAGCATTTCTTAATAGGATTAGGTGAGCATTTACGAAATCTATTAATCAGCAGAGATACGATGACAATTCCTTTATTGGAGACATCGGCAACTATCAAACAGCGTTATTTGGAAAATGCTAATAAATTTCCTGCTGCATTTTTGCTAAAAGCGTTGGATTTAAACACACAATGCGATGTGAATTATAAAGCCAGCAACAATAAACGGCTTTTAATAGAATTGACTTTAATGCAAATGGTTGCGATTGGCAGTGGGATTTCTGAATCAACACCGGAAAAAGAAATTCCGGCGTTGCCACTAAAAAAAAAGACTGAAAGCGAACTGATTTCTAAATCTTATGAAACAACCCCTGTTGTGGAAGAGATCAAGGCAGAGGAGCCGCCAATAACAAAGTCTGTTGTTAGCGAACCAGAAAAAAAAATAGAGGCACCTGATATCGTTTCAAATACTGAAGAACCAGTTCAAAATATCCCTTTGAAGCGTATGCCAAAAGGAATGGGTTTGGGGGTTTCAATAAAAGCCGAAGAAAATTCGAAAGAAGAAGACCTCAATCCTGAGGCCTATATGATTGGTAAAGAAGATATTGCTGATAATTTTAGTCAGGAAGATGTAGATAAAATTTGTGATGAGTTTTTGGAAAGCATCAAGCAACATCAAAGTTTGTATGCAACGCTAAAAAGCAATAGGGCAAAAATTATGGAGGGATCGATTGTGCTATTGAGCGTTTACAACGATGCACAAAAAAGTGTTTTAAGTGATAAATTATTCGATTTAGTGAAATTGTTAAGAATCAGATTGAATAATTATAAACTGAAGGTTGAAATCAAGATCATTGAAAATGAAAATAAAACAATACTTTCTAGTCCTGCCGATAAGTACGATGCCATGGTTGAAAAAAATCCCAATTTGAAGAAATTAACAGACAATCTGAATCTTGAACTTGAATTCTAAAAGACTAAATTATAAGCATCGATTTAAGCATGAAAATTAAAAGTTTACTAAAAACCCTTGGCCCTGGCTTATTGTATGCCGGAGCTGCTGTTGGCGTTTCGCATTTGGTACAATCAACAAGAGCTGGAGCTAGTTATGGCTTTGAATTAATTTGGGTAGTGATAGTCGCCAATATTATAAAATATCCGTTTTTTGAATTTGCTCCACGCTATGCCACAGCTACTGGAAAATCCTTAGTGGAAGGATACAATACAACCGGAAAATGGGCGATTGGCATTTTCGCCGGACTAACCTTAAGTACCATGTTTGCTTTACAGGCTGCCGTAACAGTAGTAACGGCTGCTTTATTGGGAAGTATTTTTGGAATCACGCTAAGCTCAAATAGTTTAACTGTCATTATTTTATTTTTTACAATGTTTGTGTTACTTAGTGGGAAATTTGCTGCTTTAGATAAAATGATTAAAGTGATTATTTTAACCCTCTCGGTATCCACTTTAGTGGCTGTAATTGCTGCTTTTGACATAAAAACAGTTGATACACTCAGTTTTGATTGGGGTAGTACAGTTGATTTAGCTTTTTTAATTGCTTTGGTTGGATGGATGCCTGGGCCTATCGATATATCTACCTGGCATTCAAGCTGGACAGTAGCCAAAATGGAATCCAGTGGCCATAAACCAACTATGAAAGAGTCGCTTTTTGATTTTAATTTTGGATATATCGGAACAGCATTTTTAGCCATGGGTTTTGTTTCTTTGGGTGCGTTTGTTATGTATGGATCAGGGAAAGAACTTTCAGGCAATGGAGTGGTTTTTGCAGGTCAGCTTATCGAAATGTATACTTTCTCGTTAGGCAAATGGGCCTATTGGATAATTGCCATTGCAGCTTTAACAACGATGTTTTCTACAACAGTTACCGTTCTTGATGCGTATCCGCGTGTTATGCAGCCGACTTCAGAATTATTGTTTCCTGCTTTAAAAACAAAAAATGAAAAAAGCAGAACGCCTTATGCTATCTGGATGCTAATCACCATTTTAGGCACATTAGCTCTGTTGGTTTATTTTGGGCAGAGTATGCGTTTTATTGTGGATATGGCCACTACGATATCTTTTGTTGCTGCGCCTGTTTTGGCCATTTTAAACTACAAGGCAGTAACGCATCCTAATTTTCCTGAAGAAGGAAAACCAAAAAAATGGCTTTTGGTTTATGCTTGGATTGGAATGATTTTTTTGAGTTTGTTTAGCCTATTCTATTTTGTTTGGCGCTTTTTGCTTTAACATTTTAAATCATTTTATAACAGAGTCACTAATTTTGGGTATTTAAATATTAAGTTTGTCTCTATATAAGATTAAAACCTAATTTTGCTTTATGGAAACATTTATTGCCAGTTTAGTCCCTATCATTAAACAATCAATAATGATAACCAGTTTTGTACTGGTAATGATGCTGATAATAGAATTTTTAAATGTTAAATCTCGAGGGAATTGGGCCAAACATCTAAAAAATTCTCCTTTTTTGCAGCTGGTTTTTGCAGCTTTTATGGGAATTATTCCAGGTTGTTTGGGAGCCTATACGGTTGTTTCGCTTTATGCACATGGCATAGTAAAGTTTGCTGCTTTGGTAACTGTTATGATCGCTACCTCGGGCGATGAAGCTTTTGTTATGTTCTCGGTTATTCCAGAAGCAGCGCTATGGATCAATGGAATTATTTTTCTAATTGCCATATTTGTAGGTTGGTTATTGATGACTTTTGGCAAACGATTTGAATTCTTCTGCGTACCTCCTGGCCATATGGTTATTCATGAAAACGAGGTAGAGCAAGCCGTCATTAAAACGAAAACAGTTTGGCAGAACCTTAAGAATATTAGTTTTACAAGAGCTCTTTTAATAACTGGGATATTATTATTCCTTTTTGCTTTATTATCGGGAGCTATGGGACACGATCATACTGAATTCAGTATAGTTGATGGCCATATACAAAAAGAATTGCAGGATCATGGTCACCACGAAATTGATTGGGTTAAAATTACTTTTGTGCTTATATCGGGAGTTGCTTTTTTTATCTTTTTATTCTCAAGCGATCATTTCTTGGAAGATCATTTGTGGGGTCATGTGATTAAAAAGCACTTCTTAAAAATTCTACTTTGGAGTTTTTCTGCTATGCTATTTGTTAGTGTATTGGATCAGTTTTATGATGTAAATAATTGGATATCTGATAATCTATGGGTAATTCTTATTATAGCCGTGGTGATTGGTGTTATTCCTGAATCAGGGCCTCACTTTATCTTCATCATGCTCTTTTTCCAAGGAATGATTCCTTTTAGCATATTGTTGGCTAGTTCTATTGTACAAGATGGACATGGAGCACTCCCATTACTAGCGGAATCGAGAAAAAGCTTTGTGGTGATGAAAGCAATTAATATTGCTGTAGGCTTAATTGCGGGTGGTATAGGCTTATTGGCTGGGTTTTAATATTGATTAAAAAAATCTTTGCTCATTCAAAAATGTTTGTATATTTGCAGCGCTTTAAAACAATTGCGGATGTGGCGTAATTGGTAGCCGCGCTAGACTTAGGATCTAGTGCCGAGAGGCGTGGGGGTTCGAGTCCCTTCATCCGCACTAAACCGTTGAAGTTTTCAACGGTTTTTTTTATGTCAAAAACTGTAACTCTTTTCTCAAACTTTCGTCCTATCCTTATACATAAATTTAATCGTTCCGTATAAAAAATTTTTAGTTATGAGAAAAATAGGCTTGTTTTTAGTTGCAATTTGCTTGCTTCAACTAACTGATTTAAAAGCGCAGAAAAACTCAGAATCCTCTTTTGCTTTTGGTATTCCAACAAATAAAGTGGGGATTGGTTTTGGCAATTTGCATCAGTTTAGTGGAATTCGTATCAATATTATGGATAAGCATGTGAATCAAATAAATGGGATAAATATCACGTTTTGGAATCACAAAGAAAATACTGAAGCTGTTGTAAATGGGCTTTCTGTAGGGATGATTCCTAGTGCAGGAAGATTGAATGGTGTTAATATTGGTGGTCTCGGATTGAGTGCACATGAAAGTATAAACGGCTTAAATATTGCTGGTTTGGGTTTGGGTGCAGGTGAAAATATTGATGGAATATCCATTGCTGGTTTAGGTTTGGGTAGTGGCGGCCAAATAAATGGAATTGCTGTTGCAGGCTTGGGTTTAGGCTCGGGTACGGATATGAATGGTGTAATTGTTGGTGGATTAGGAGTAGGTTCTGGAAAGGATATCAATGGAATTGTTATTGCCGGATTGGGCTTAGGTGCTGGAAGTGACATTCGTGGAATTGCAATAGGTGGATTAGGAATGGGAGCAGGCAGAGATATTCGTGGAATTACTTTAGCAGGTTTAGGTTTAGGAGCAGGAAGAGATATTAGTGGTCTTACATTCTCAGGCATTGGAATTGGTGCAGGAAGAAATTTGAGTGGTATTCAGATAGCTGGAATTGGAATAGGTGGCGGAAAACAAGTTAAAGGAATAAGTATTGCCGGAATTGGTATTGGAGCTGGCGAAGAAATTAAAGGCATCCAAATTGCTACAGCAATTATCCGAAGTGAAGGCAAAATAAGCGGGATTAGTATAGTTCCGGGTTACTTAAAGGCTGATAAATACAAAGGTTTGTCCTTTTCAGGGTATTCACGAACGAGCGAAATGACAGGTATTTCCATTGCCTTATTTAATTACACTGAAAAATTAAAAGGCATCCAAGTTGGATTGCTTAATTATGCGGGAAACAATAGAAAAGGATCGCGCTGGTGGCCGATATTAAATATTCACTAAGTGATAAAAAAGGTGCAATTTTCTTCAAACTGCACCTTTTTTGATTTTTACTAAAACCGATAAGCCGCTTTTCTTAAATCATTCATATTCCGAATAGGTCTGGGAGGCTTGAGTTTATCTGATAAAAACTTATAAATTTTCACGCGAATCTGATTCGCTTTTTTGGTATCGATACGATCAAAAGAATGCCCACCAGGTACAGCCTGATAAATTTCATATTCAAACTTTTTGCCATCTGCTTTTAGCGATTTTATTAAATGTTCAACTTCTAAAACATTTACATCATCGTCAATGGTATTTGTATGAATAAGTAAAGGTGTATCTTTCATTCGATGCGTATTCCATGCGGGAGAGCGTCTGCGGTATTCTGCAACATTTTCCTGAGCAGTTTTTCCAATGTGATAATCTGCTGAATACAGGTCGCGGTAATCGTCATCCTGATAACCCATACGAGCAATTAAATCGCTTACAGGCACACCAGCAAAACAAACTTGATAATCATCCGGATGATCAAAAATATTCAGCAATGAAATCAATCCTCCATGACTCCATCCAATAATTCCAACCTTATTTTTATTGACAATATCATAATTTTCAACCATATGATTGCGAGCTGCATAAACATCTTCTGTTTCTAATCCGCCGTAATCAATATTTCTATAATAAGAGCCTCCATAGCCAGTACTACCACGATATTCAGGAGCCACAACGATATAACCTTGAGCCATCAGTTCGCGAATAATATGCGTATAATAGGTTGATAAATTAGAATGAACACCACCATGAGGCAGAACTATTAATGGATATTTACCATCAGGATCGACCCAACGGGGAATAAATACATAAGTCCAAAATTTTAATGGGTTTCCATAACCTAAGGAC
The DNA here is from genome assembly GCA_964412145.1 of uncultured Draconibacterium sp. GTDB lineage: Bacteria > Bacteroidota > Bacteroidia > Bacteroidales > UBA12170 > UBA12170. The sequence continues at coordinate 9,489 of CAYPOW010000039.1, read as the reverse complement.
GTGGGATTTTTCATATTGGTTCTAGGTGGACCAGCAATGTAAAGTTTATCAACAAATGCTACATCTCCAACACGTTGATACCATAAAATATCATCACTTTGTTTTGACAGAATATCTAACTTGTGTCGTAAGTTTTCGTTATCTTGCTGAAGCGATTTTAAGCTGTTTAAAATTTCATTCGTGTTTTCCTGTGCATGAAGTTGGAAACTTCCAAAAAATAGAAATCCTATTAATATAGAGCGTAAAAGGTTTTTCATTCGGTTTGTTTTTTTATTACTTAATCTCAAAAGTACGATAATTTTCAATGTAAGTAAAAAACATATTTATGTTTAACGGAATATTAGCAATCAAAACCCACTAGCTTTATTTGTAATTTCATGGCACCCTTGCTATTTAATTACTCGACATTTATGAGTAGTAAGGCAATGAATCTATTTTCCTCATTTGAGAGCCGGAATTTTTAAAAAAATACGTATATTTGCAGCCCTTAAAAACAGGGGAAATAGAATTGATTTTTAATCCATTAGTAATTCAATTTATAAATGAATATTACAAAAGAAAGCACAGGTGATTTAACAGCATTGATTACTGTTGAAATAAATGAAAATGATTATGCCGATAAAGTAAAAAGTGGCTTAAATGATTACCGTAAAAAGGCCAATATACCTGGCTTTAGAGCTGGTAAAGTTCCTTTTGGCATTGTTAATAAAATGTATGGTAAAGCCGTTTTAGGCGAGGAAGTAAATAAAATACTTTCGGAAAAGTTAAACACTTATATTACTGAAAACAAGTTAAATTTATTAGGAAATCCTTTGCCTAGTCTTGAAAAAGAAGACAAAGTTGATTTGGAAAACGATAAAGATTTTACTTTTTATTTTGATATTGCTTACTCTCCTGAAATTAATTTGGAGTTGAATGAAAAAATTAAATCCAATTATTTCGATATTGAAGTAAGCGATAAAATGACAGATGATTATGTGCTTGATATTCAATCTCGTTTTGGTGAACATACGCATCCTGAAACAGTTACGGAAGGATCAGAGATAACAGCCGAATTTAAACAATTGGATGCTGAAGGAAATGTACTTGAAGGGGGCATTGCTCACAAAGGAAACTTAAAATTAGAGGACATTAAATTAAAAACCATCACCAAAAAATTTGTTGGAACTGCCAAAGGCGATAAAGTAATTTTAGATCCAATGAAAGCGTTTAAAGATGCTGATATGGTTTCAAAAATACTGGCGGTAACCAAAGAAATGGTTGAAGATTTGAAAGCAGATTTTGAAGCTGAAATTACAGAGATAAATTTCACAATTCCTGCTGAAGTCAACGAAGACTTATTTAAAAAAGCGTATCCTACCGACGAAATCAAAACCGTTGATGAATTTAGATCGAAAGTTAAGGAAGATGCTTCCAAGCAGTTTATTGGCGAAAGCGATAAATTATTTATGTCGGAAACAGTGGATATGTTAATTGAAAAAGCCGGTATTGAAGTGCCTGTCGATTTCATGAAACGTTGGGTATTGGCTAATAATGAAGGAAAATTAACAGCAGAACAAATTGATGCTCAGTGGGCTAGTTATGAGCATTCTTTAAAATGGCAATTATTGCAAGATAAATTGTTTAAAGAAAATACAATTAAAGTTGAAGCTGCAGAAGTTCGTGAGCATGTTAAAGGTTTTATTGGCGGTCAATATTTTGGTGGTCAGGAACAAAACGAAGCCTTTACCAGCCAGATAGATGGTATTGTTGATTCTGTGATGCAAAATAAAGAAGAAGTAAATAAAATTTACGACCAACTTTACGATAAAAAATTGCTCGACTTATTCAAAGAAAAACTATCTTTAAAAAATAAATCAATCTCTTTAGAAGATTTTATAACTAAAGCTAGTCAACCACCAAAAGTATAAGAATTATGGATCCAAACGAATTTAGAAAATACGCCACCAAGCATATGGGTATCAGCTCTTTAGCGCTGGATAGCTATAGCTCTACAATGCAAAATTATATTTCACCTACCATTATTGAAGAGCGTCAGTTAAACGTCGCGCAAATGGATGTTTTTTCAAGATTGATGATGGATCGTATCATCTTTTTGGGTGTTCCTATCGACGATTATGTTTCAAATATCATTCAGGCACAATTGCTTTTTTTAGAAAGTGCTGATGCTGAAAAGGATATTCAGATTTATTTAAATACTCCCGGTGGTTCTGTTTATGCTGGCCTAGGTATTTATGATACAATGCAATATATCAATCCCGATGTTGCTACTATTTGTACAGGAATGGCCGCATCCATGGGAGCCGTTTTATTGTGTGCAGGCACTAAAGGAAAACGCACTGCTTTAAAACATTCACGTGTTCTGATTCATCAGCCTATGGGTGGAGCATCAGGACAAGCTTCCGATATTGAAATTACTGCTCGTGAAATCCTAAAATTGAAAAAGGAACTTTACGATATTATTGCCAGTCATAGTGGACAAACGTTTAAGAAAATTGAAAAAGATAGCGACCGTGATTATTGGATGACTTCAATTGAGGCCAAAAAATATGGAATGATTGATGAAGTGTTAGGCTTGAAATAATTGAAAAACGATTTTTAGACTACCTTAAAGATTTTCGTCTTTGGGGTAGTTTTTTTATAAGATAAATTTAGATGGCAAAAAAAAATATTACCGATTCTTGTTCTTTTTGCGGACGTCCTAAAGAAGATGTTCAGCTTTTAATAGCAGGATTTAATGCGCATATTTGCGATTCGTGCATTGAACAGGCCTATTTGATTTTAAAAGAAGAAATCCATGGTCAAAAAAATATAGCTGATTTCTCTTCGGGAGAATTGTTAAAACCAGTTGAAGTAAAAGCGCACCTCGATGAATATGTAATCGGGCAAGATGCAGCAAAACGTATGCTGTCAGTAGCTGTTTACAATCATTATAAACGCCTTACGCAACCTGATAGCAAGAAGTTTGCAGATGTTGAGATTGAAAAATCGAATATGATTGTAGTTGGTGAAACTGGAACAGGAAAAACTTTGTTAGCCAGAACAATTGCGCGCGTTTTAAATGTTCCTTTTGCTATTGTTGATGCCACTGTCTTAACCGAAGCTGGTTATGTTGGTGAAGATGTGGAGAGTATATTATCCAAATTATTGCAAGCTGCTGATTACGATGTTAAAGCAGCAGAACGTGGCATTATTTTTATTGATGAATTGGATAAAATTGCACGAAAAAGTGATAATCCAAGCATAACTCGCGATGTTTCCGGTGAAGGTGTTCAACAGGCACTTTTGAAATTGCTTGAAGGTACAATAGTCAATGTGCCACCACAAGGAGGAAGAAAGCACCCTGAACAAAAAATGATTCAGGTAGACACCAAAAATATTTTGTTTATTGCAGGTGGAGCCTTTGATGGCATTGAAAGAAAAATTGGTTCTCGCTTAAAAGCCAATATGTTAGGTTATGGTGCAAAGAAAGAAACAGGAAAAATTGATAAGAAAAATCTTTTGCAATACATTACTCCAGGCGATTTAAAGGCTTTTGGTTTGATTCCAGAAATTGTGGGTCGACTTCCAATTGTTACTTACTTAAATCCTTTGGATAAAGAAGCGTTGCGTAGAATTTTAATTGAGCCAAAAAATGCCTTGATTAAACAATATGCAAAATTGTTTGATATGGACAATATTCAGCTCGATTTTCAGGATAGTGCTGTCGATTTTGTTGTTGAAAAGGCGCTGGTTTCAAAAATTGGTGCACGTGGTTTGCGTTCCATAATGGAAGCTATTATGGGCGATGCTATGTTTGAAATTCCATCAATAAAAGATATAAAAGCTTTAAAGGTTGACAGAAAATATGCTGAGAGTAAATTCAGTCAAAATAATGAGGTCAGCCAAAAAGTTGCCTGATCTGACTCTGATTTCAAACATTCTTGTTTATATCCCATTAAGGGCATTATTTTTGTAGCATATTGAGTAAATATTTATTCATGAAGACATTTGTATTTACCTTGTTATTTTTGATAATCAGCTTGTTAGCGCATTCCCAGCATAATGATTCTTTAGTTATGCAGGCTGAAATTCAATCGGGAGATACTTTGATTGTTAAACAACTTGATGAATTGGAAGTTTTCCCCAAATTGAGAAACAGATATCAAGCTAGGCGATACGATAGGCTTGTACGGTATGTTCAGAAAGTATATCCTTTTGCGCAAATTGCTGCCACAAAAATGAATGAATACGAACAAATTCTTATCAACACTCCCGATCCGGCGAAGCAGCGTAAAATAATGAAAAAGGTTGAAGCCGAAATCTATGAAGAATGGGGAGAAGATTTAAAAGGTTTGACCTATATGCAAGGTGGGATTTTACTTAAACTTATTGATAGACAAACAGGCGACTCTTCGTATGAATTAGTAAAAGAATTCAGAGGTGGTTTCAGAGCGTTTTTTTATCAATCTTTTGCACGTATTTTTGGCTTCAATCTAAAGGAACGCTATAACCCCAAAGAAGTTTATTACGACAAGCAGATTGAATATATTGTCCGTTTAATAGAAACGAATCGATTATAAATTCAAAATATTTGATAATTCATTGTAGTTGAATGGCTTTCTAAGCATACCATTCATTCCTGCATCGGTACATTTTTTGTGAATACCAGGGTAATCCTCTGCTGTTAAGGCAATAATTTTAGGTAGATTTTGTTTTTTCAGATCAGTATCTATTAAACGCATTGCTTCACTTACTTGAAAACCATCCAATTCTGGCATTTTAAGATCCATTAGAACTAAATCGAAAATATTTCTGCGGTATTTAGAAATTGCATCTTTCCCTGTTCTGGACACTTCAACAGAATATCCCAGTCTATTCAGGCTGGTCTTAGCAATTTTTTCATTTATCAGATTATCTTCAACCAGTAGAATTCTTAAATCTTTTGGAGTATCTCCAACATTCGTATCTTTAAAATTTTTGTATTTTGCCGGAACAAAAGAACCAATTTCATTAGCCAGATGAGCAAGTTTGACAGGCTTATTTAAGTATCCTGAATACCCAACCTCTTTCAGGCTTTTAAGTGAAAATAGACTGGCAGTTGCCGAAACCAGAATTAGGTCAGCTTTACTTAGTTGTTTACTGCTTTTAAGTTTCTGAATAACAAAGGTATCAAGTGTATCTCTATATTCTCTATCTAGCAATATCAAATCGTAGAAATTTGATTCTGAACCTATTTCAGCAAAATAATTATAAGCCTCTGATGGATCAGCAAAGTCTTTAGCCTGTACGCTTAGACTTTGTAAATATTTCATCATTATTTTTCGGCTAATATCATTTGCTTCAATTAAAACAACGTGCATGCCACTAAAGGTAATATTCAAATCGCGTTTTGTAACGTCAATTCTACTTGTGGTTTTTGTGAGCTTCGCTGTAAACCAGAAAGAGCTTCCTTCGCCTTCGGTGCTGTTGAAGCCAAAAGTCCCCCCCATTAATTCGCAAATTTTTCGTGTAACAGCCAATGTAATTCCTGCTTCATTTGAATCGAGGAAATGCATTCGATCCATGCGCGAAATGGTATTGTAAAGCGCTTTTTGTTTTTGCATACTCATTCCACTACCTGTATCGTCTACTTTAAACTTTATAGTTACCTCATCCACTGCATTTTCTATACTTTCAACAAATACAACCACTTGTCCCGTTTCAGTATACCGAATAGCGTTGTTGATCATATTGAGCAAAATTTCTTTGATTCGAATAGGATCGCCTAATAAAGTTGTTGGAATTTTAGGCTCAACATAGATAGCTAGCTCCAAGCCCTTTTTGTTAATGTCACCATTCACTAAATCGCCAATGCCATATATTACATCATGTACGTTAAAAGGAACAGTATCTAGTTCAATATCATCGGAGGCTAATCTGCTTCTGTCCAGCAAGTTATTAACCACAGTCAATAGATTATTCGAAGAAATAGCCAGATCATCTAAATATTCTGTTTGCTCTTTTGAAATTTGAGTCTTCTTTAGAAGGTCGATAAGACCTACAATACCATTCATTGGAGTTCGAATGCTATGTGAAATAGACGACCAAAATTCCGACTTACTGAAGTTTAAATTTTCAATTGTATATGTACTATTGATTTTATATCTTTTAACTTTTTGCTTTAGCAATAGAATTATAAACCCTAAAATAGCAATAACTACAATCAAAAATATTAAAAGTATGCCTAGTGTATTTATCATGCCAATGATTATAATATTTTAATGAGTTAAATTACATCATTTATAGCGGGAGAAAGGATGCTGTTTTTCTATTTTATTAACAATCAATTTTGAATAAGTCAATCCGTTTACGTCGTGCTTTTTGATCGGTAAAATTTTGTAATAGGCTGATATTTAGAAAGAAATACCTGTAGATATTGTAGATATTGATCAGGCACGTCGTAAGCAAAAAAATTTTAAAATAAATGCAAGAAAATTTGTAGATTTGTCCTTCCCAAAAAATGACAGTTATCTTATGAATTTTATTTTGTATTAAGCAGCTTTTGGGTAAATATATTGGATAAAATAATTGGATAAGAAGACCTTAACTTTAGAAATTTAATATAAAATTTAATAAAATGGCTCAAAACAATCAGAAAAATGTATATCTATTTGGCGATAAAAAAGCTGATGGAGATGCAAAAATGAAAAACCTTTTAGGTGGTAAAGGAGCTAACCTTGCCGAAATGAATTTAATTGGTGTACCAGTTCCTCCTGGTTTTACAATTACTACTGAAGTTTGTACTGTATACAACAGCAAAGGAAAAGATTTTGCTGTTGAAATGATTAAATCAGAAGTTGAAACTGCTGTTAAAGCAGTTGAAGAGATGACAGGTACAAAGTTTGGAGATAAAGAAAATCCTTGCTTATTGTCAGTTCGATCTGGAGCACGCGCATCTATGCCAGGGATGATGGATACTGTTTTAAACCTTGGATTAAATGATGTAGCCGTTGAAGGTATTGCTAAAAAATCAGGAAACGAACGTTTTGCCTGGGATTCTTACCGTCGTTTTGTTCAGATGTATGGTGATGTTGTAATGGGCATGAAACCTGAGTCTAAAACTGACATTGATCCTTTCGAGGAGATTATGGATCATATTAAGGAAGAAAAAGGAGTTGAAGATGATAACGATTTATCTGTTGACGACTTAAAAGATATGGTTGCTCGTTTTAAAAAGGCTGTTAAAAAGCAAACGGGAAAAGATTTTCCGGATGATCCTTGGGAGCAATTGTGGGGTTCAGTTATGGCCGTTTTTGATAGCTGGATGACCGACCGCGCCATCTATTACCGTAAATTAAATGATATTCCTTCTGAGTGGGGAACAGCAGTTAACGTACAAGCTATGGTTTTTGGTAATATGGGTAAAAACTCTGCAACTGGAGTTGCTTTTACTCGTGATGCTGGTACAGGTGAAAATATTTTCAATGGAGAATATTTAATCGATGCTCAGGGAGAAGATGTTGTGGCCGGTATTCGTACACCACAAGAAATTACCATTGAAGGGTCTAAACGTTGGGCTGTTTTAGCAGGTGTAACTGAAAAAGTTCGTGCCGCTAGCTTTCCTTCTTTAGAAGAAACTATGCCTTCTATTTATAAAGAATTAAACACCATCCAGAATAATCTGGAAATACATTATAGAGATATTCAAGATCTGGAATTTACAGTTCAAGACGGTAAATTATGGATGTTACAAACGCGCAGCGGAAAACGTACTGGTGCAGCTATGGTAAAAATTGCCATGGATATGCTCAAAGAAGGTATGATTACCGAAAAAGAAGCTTTGTTGCGTGTTGAGCCAAATAGATTAGACGAATTACTGCATCCCGTTTTCGAAAAAACAGCTATTAGCAAAGCAAATGTGATATCTAAAGGATTGCCAGCATCTCCTGGTGCTGCTACAGGTCAAATTGTTTTCTTTGCTGACGAATGTGAAAAATTCGAAAATTCTATTCTCGTTCGTATCGAAACTTCTCCTGAAGATTTAGAAGGAATGAATATTGCTAACGGTATCTTAACTGCTCGTGGAGGGATGACTTCTCACGCAGCTGTTGTTGCTCGTGGTATGGGGAAATGTTGTGTTTCAGGTGCTGGAGCTGCTAAAATCAACTACAAAACCAGAACGATGATAGCCGAAGGTAAAACCTTCAAAGAAGGCGATTGGATTTCATTAAATGGATCAACTGGTGAAGTTTATGAAGGAAAAATTGAAACTATCAAACCTGAGTTAAGTGGCGATTTTGGTGAATTGATGACTTTGGCCGATAAACATGCAGTGATGCTGGTTCGTACAAATGCTGATACTCCACACGATTCTAAAGCAGCACGCGATTTTGGTGCACAGGGAATTGGATTGTGCCGTACTGAGCATATGTTCTTCGAAGAAGATAAAATCCGCCCTATGCGCGAAATGATTTTAGCTGATGATGAAGCGGGTCGACGTGAAGCGCTGGATAAATTGTTGCCATTGCAACGTGCTGATTTTGAGGGTATTTTTGCCGCTATGCACGATCTTCCTGTTACCGTTCGTTTACTCGATCCACCTTTGCATGAATTTGTTCCTCACGAAACAGAAAATCAAGCAGAAATGGCTAAAGAAATGGGAATCACTGTTGAAGCTGTTAAGCAAAAAGTGGAAGATCTTCACGAGTTTAACCCAATGCTGGGTCACCGTGGATGTCGTTTAGGAAATACATATCCTGAAATTACTGAAATGCAGTCTCGCGCCATTATCGAAGCTTGTCTTAATCTGAAAGAAAAAGGCATTACAACTAAGCCAGAAATTATGGTTCCTCTTACAGGTACCAAAGCCGAAATGAAATTGCAGGAACAGATTGTAAGAAAAACTATCGAGAAAGTTTTTGAAGAAAGAAACAATAGCATCGATTATATGGTTGGTACTATGATTGAAGTTCCTCGCGCAGCCCTTACTGCTGATGAAATGGCCGAATCTGCTGAGTTTTTCTCTTTTGGAACAAACGACTTAACGCAGATGACTTTTGGTTATTCTCGCGACGATGCCGGAAAATTCCTTCCTGTTTATCTGGAAAAAGGTTTATTGGAGCATGATCCATTCCAGGTCTTGGATCAGGTTGGTGTTGGTAGCTTAATGAAAATTGCAGTTGAAAAGGGTCGTCAAACGCGTCCAAATATTAAGATTGGTATTTGTGGTGAGCACGGTGGTGAACCAAGTTCTGTAGAATTCTGCAATACTCTGGGATTCAATTATGTAAGTTGTTCTCCATTCAGAGTGCCAATTGCACGTTTAGCAGCTGCTCAGGCAAATATCAAACAAGGAACCTGGGATAAAGATAAGGCTGGTGATCAATTAAAAGACAGTGCTAAAAATGTTGGAAACGTCTTAGGTGCTGAGTTTACTGAGCTAGAAAAAGAAGCCAAAAAAGCGGCTAAAATTGTACGCAAAGAGGCTGAAAATGAAATCAAGCGATTGAAATCAGAAGCTAAAGATGT
>CAYPOW010000038.1:8635-18734 GCA_964412145.1 uncultured Draconibacterium sp. | reverse complement strand
CAAAAACAATGTATTCTTTGCCATAAACAAGTTTTCCCCTTATCCACTTGATTCCGGCAAACCAGACTAGTTCAATCTGACCGCTTTCATCCTGGAGTATCACACTTAAGCGAGTAGCCCTACCACTACCAAGTGTTTGAAGATTAGAAAGTTTTCCTTTAATTTGAACATAAGGCATGTCTTCACGAATTTCCTGAATCGTGTAAATTTTGCTTCTGTCGATATAACGAAACGGAAAATAATAGAGCAAGTCATTGAGTGTATGAATTCCCAGTTCGGTTTTAAAACTGCTTTCTTTTGCAGGTCCAACTCCTTTTACAAATTTTATGGGTGTATTTATAAATGGCTCCATTCAAGTGTCTACTATTTAACAAAAATAGGAATTTAAAGGCAAAAAAAAACTCCGCCATTGCGGAGTTCATTTTAAGATTTTTAACTGGCTTAATATTCCCAAAAGGACTGTTCCAGCTCAAATATTTCGTTTTTAATACGATTGGATTCCAGAAGAGCATCCATACCAATAGCATATTGTGAAATTTCTCTATCGTATACATTTTCTTCTTTATAAACATAGGAATCGAATATTCGCTTCCAAAAAACATCATCGTAGGTTAAACGTGCACCATTATTTTTTCTATTAAATACCATTGCTTTAGCCAAAATGGGTCTTGCATCAGGAAAATAAATCCAGAACAAAGTTTCTTCCCTTTTTTCTTGTGTTTCCGAATCAATAAATTCACGAACAGGACCAAGACCAAGGATACGCACCATCATTTGGGAACGCTGTTTATCAAAATACCAAATTTCTTTTAGCTTAAGTATTTTTACTTCACCTTCCTGATAGGCATCAGGGAAAGTGATTTTTTTTCCAAGAAAAACGCCATTCTGGTCATATTGATCAATTGAATCTCTCTGGCCATTTAAGCGTACTTGAAGTTCCGACCAATTTAGTGGAGTTGTAAATTCATCATCAACGCGATCGTCATAAGCAGTGAGTTCGCCAGAGCGCAAAGCGTCCAAAATAGTAGTCATAAAACTTTTCCAGGCTAAATGAGGTTCAATTGGGAAATAAAAAGGTTGATTCATTTTTTCGAGGAAATCAATTTTTTGCCAGATTCGTTTTTTGTATATTACATCTGCTTGGCGCAGAGGCGGATAGGGAACCGGCTTTTTAAATTCCACATGAATCTCGTCAAAAACATTATCTCTTGGAGTATCAATAGCATTTTTAATACTTCCACCAGTTAGTTGAGCAGAGACGAAAGTAACACTTAAACTTAGTACCACTATACTCAGGAATTTATAAATGCTCTTATTCATAGTTGTTATTTTTATCTTAATGTTAGTACCAGTGCCGAAACTTTTCTGTCGCCAGTTGGTCCTTTTACTCTTATATTCTTAAATACGATATCAGCTCCTCTTCGGGCATTTTGGATATACGTTTCCATTTGCGAAGTCAGCTTGGCTCCTGTAGAAAACAAATCGTAGGATTCACCATTCGTTTTATAGGCAGTCATACTAAATGAATTAACCTGAAAATTATATTCAAAATTCACAAATTCAGGTAGTTGGCAAATAAGATATGGATTTGCTAAAATTTCTCCTTTTGTAATTCCGCCTTCATCATTCAATCCACGAACAAGAACCATTGGACTAGGCAATTGTTTTAAACGAAAAACCTGCTCACCTAATTTTGTACGTGTGCGATTTTCACCAGATACATATACTGTAATTGTAACTTCATTTGTAGAAAGTGTATTTCTTCCTAAACCTGTAACCGCATAGCCATCGTTCACTTTAATAATTTTTCCGATTGTAATGTCATGTTCTAAACGATGGTCGGGAATACCAGCAGCAGAAATCCGAATAGGATTGTCAACTCCACGATAGAAAACATTCATTTTTGTGGCAGAAATATTTGCAGAAGGTTCAGCTACTGTAAAACGATTGGAAAAAGGATAGGATTGCTCTGCTCCTGTTGGATCTTTAATAATGATTCTTCCTGCAAAAGTGTATTCTTTTGGTGCCAAATTGCGTGTTGGCAAATTTAAATGCACAATGCCATTTTCACCAGCTAATTTATTGGAGCCGGCACTCATATCATTACGCCATTCTGTAGCGCCCATTCTATATTCAACTGTCGGGTTATTATTCTCATCAACAGCGGCTACAAATATTTCGGCTTTATATTCATCACCCTGAAAAACATAGGCTGAATTTGCTAATATTTTAGCTTCAATTTTACTGAATTTAAAATCTTTTGCAGTAATATCCTGTGCTAAAAAGTTAACGATATCGAATTCTGCGTTTTTCGCTTCTGCCAATATTTTATTTAAAATGGTAATGTCAGCAGCCAGAATGGTATGATAAAAATTATAGTAAACCCAATCTCTTGTCTTACTTCCATCAGCATTGATAAAAACGCCATCTGTACTCAGGCCAACATTAAATGTCGAGCGACGATCTTCAGGAATAAATGAGAGTAAAGCTTCGCGATATTGATCAATACGATCTTTCAATTCATATCCTTCCCCTTTGATAGGATCAACTCCTACTAAATAAAGTGTGGGTTTCGAGAAATTATCAATGCGTTTTATATCTCTTAAAGTTAGCTTTTTAACTGAATCGTAGGAGATGCCTTCCGGCCCTCCAACTTCCAATCCTTCAGTGCGTATAATTGTATTGTACTTAACACTATCGAGATAATTAATAAAGCTATTAGAAATGTCTTGTACTTCTGTTGCTTTCTCCCAATAAGGTTTTACCTTTTCCTGATTTAATTCATATTGTTTTTTAAATTCACCATATAAACTATTCACTCGGTTGGTAAAATTCTCATTTGTAACAACCATGCTTTCATTTACTACTTTGAATGCTTCCAGAATCTCTTTCGATACATTGAGTGCTAACATGGCTGTTAGTACTAAATACATCATTGCGATCATCTTTTGCCGAGGCGTTTCTTTAAATCCAGCCATTTGCCATTCGTTTTTTTTGCGTATTAAAAATTAAGCTCGTGGGCCTACATTCATAGCAGATAACATATTACCATACACCTTATTCAAAGCTTCAACATTCTGAGCTAAAGATTGAACACCTTCCTGATATTGTTGAGTAGTTTCGATGGATTGTTTTAGATTATCAAGAAATTGATTCATAGAATTCTGCACCCGATCAGCTGATTCTGCTTGAGCTGTTGAGGAGAGCAATTGCAATTCATAAACAGCATTCAGTGCCGCAAGGTTTCCAGAAACTCTTTGTAACTCTTTATAATAATTTTCACCATCTGCAGCAGAAGAACTTAATGCTTCTGTTGACTGACGGATGACACGAATTGATTTTTGATATTCATCTGATAACTGACCGACATTTTGTGCAGCATCTTGTATTTTAGATGCAAACTCATCTGTTGAATTTATATCGCTATTCAAACTTTCGGCAGCTTTGGTATAAACATTTGATAATAAAGATGCTGCTGTGCTGGCTCCAAGGATATTTGTATGGTATTGCTCAGAAGCTTCAATATCATATCCTAATACTTCATTTGCTTTTTCGTAAGATGAAGCAAGGTTACTTACTGATGAACTTGCATTTTTAACATTTTCAACAAAAACCGTATTCGCTTCGGTAGCATCGGCTAATTTATTCATATTTCCAGCAGATTCACTCAAGTTTCGTAAACCCGAACCCAGGCTCTCAATTAAGGCGCCATCAATTTTCGCATCCGATAATAATGAGTCAAGCTGTTGAGAAACAGACTTATCTTCCATATAATCTTCATTATCAGCATCTTGCCCAGACCCCCCATCGTAATACATACCAGCTAACTCCGGATAAACCAAGCTCCAGTCAGGTTCAACATGAGGCGGTTCAAAGGCAGAGAAAAAGAAAATTATAGCTTCTGTTGTTAAACCAACCATTAACATTTGATCGGCATAAGGCAAGTGGATAATTTTAAACAAAGCTCCCATAATTACAATGGAGGCACCAATTCCGTATAATTTAGCCATAAATTGCTTAAATCCCCGGCCTTGTGTAATTTGACTTATATTCATAATTTACAAGTGTTTTTTTAACTTAAAAATTGGTTTACTATCTGTATACTTCTGATGCTCGTTTAGAATCACCAGACATACGACCTAAGTATGTTTGCATGCATCTAAAACCAATATATGACTTTGCTGTATCTTGATATTCATACTGACGAGCAGTAACTTGCAGGAAGTATCCAATATCTTTCCAACTACCTCCACGAATCACTTTTTTCTTCATCTGAGGAGGGTCATTTTCTTTTGCATTGTATTCATAATCTGGATTTAAATCCCAGGTAAAATTGTATGAAGATTCATCATAAGCACTCAAGGTCCATTCTGCTACATTACCAGACATATCATATAATCCCCAATCGTTTGCCGGATAATGAGCAACAATAACAGTTTGCATTCCTCCATCGGCTATATAATTTCCACGCTGAGGTTTAAAGTTCGCTAAAAAACAACCTTGATCGTTGGTAAGATAAGGTCCGCCCCAAGGATAAGGATTTAAATCCCAACCACCACGAGCAGCCCATTCCCACTCCACTTCGGTAGGTAAACGAAACTCATTTACAGCAACTTGTCCTTTTTTGGCAAGTTGACTATTCATTAATTCTGTACGCCAGTAAGAAAAAGCTTTTGCTTGTTTCCAGTTAACGCCAACCACTGGATAGTTATCGTAGGTTGGATGCCAAAAATAATTTTTTGCCATTGGATCATTGTAGGAATAAGCAAAGTCGTGAATCCATGCCAAGGTATCAGGATAAATATTTATAGCTTCACGCTTGATGAAAACACTTCTATCTTGAAATCCCTGAGGGCGATTAGCCAAACCTGCTCTTTCACTAGGAAAATTTTCATCAGCAATGGCATATCCACTGTTGTCATTCGCATATTCTTTTCTGGATGCTGCCAGAAGATCAATCCAAAAATATTCATAAATTAATTTCCTGGAATCGATTTGTCTTTTTCTAAAAAAGCGCTCATTTGCAGGAATAAACATTTCTTCGAGTAGCTTTTCAGCTCCAGGATCTGGGTTTTTTTGATCAACTGCATCCGTAACACCCCAATCTAATTTAGTATCCCAATTTAAAGGGCGCAATTCTAATTCATCTTCGGTAATCAAATCAGGATCATCATTTTTATAGAGCACCCTGTATTCTTTTGCTAACTCAAAATTTTTCTGCGCAATTAATGTTCTGGCAATGGAATCGCGTACCCAATTTACAAATTGACGATATTCATTATTGGTAATTTCCGTTTCGTCAATATAAAAAGATTGTACCGAAACTGTTTTGGGTTCGTGAACCTGAGCGTATGGAATATCCTGACCGCCAGCACCTATTGTAAAAGAACCTAGCGGAACAAAAGCCATTCCGTATGGTGCTGATGGGTAAAAAGCTGATCTTTTTTGAACGCCAATCAGTTCACCATTACCAGAATTTTTACATGCTGAAAACGCAAATATTATTAACAAAAAAACAAATAATTTTTTCATATTTTAGTCATCTTAATGGTCTGAGATTTACATCGTAATTCCTTGCAAATCTAGTACAAATATAATAATGTTTCTATAAGTATCTTGTATTTTTATAACTCCTATTTCCCTTCACAATTTCGATTAAAAATCGATAAGCAATCATCAATTCATGCGATCCTCCATTTTTCAAATGCGTCGTGTTAATTTCATAAGCGTAACCAACACTTAGCTGACGATAATATAGTCCTGCCAATAAACCAATTCCACTCTGATGTCTATAGGTAACGCCACCCCAAAACTTTTTATTGTATTCACCCGTAATTCCTAAATTAATTTGAACGGGAGACTCTGCTGTATAAACAGCCATTGCTGAAGAGTGAAAAACAATATTCGAAATTTGTCTAAAAGTAAAATAATAACCTCCATGAGCATACACATTTCGCTTTAACGAAGTACGGCCGCCCTCTATCAGCATACTTCCCTGATTAATCTGCGTGCTTGAAAGCCCAAAATAATAATGATCTTTTTCCTCGTAAAACAAACCCAAATCAACATTCAAAATCATTCCGCTTTCATCATCTGCACCAGTCAAAAGGGGGTCGTCCTGAACGTTAAAATAAGAATAATTTATACTCTTGTTTATTAAACCCAAACTTAGACCAAAGCTTAAATTGCCTTGCCAAAAGCTTGTTCTATAGGCGTAGGCAAGCTTTAAACCTGTTGATAGAAAAGGGCCTATCTTATCGTTTATTATGGTTACTCCTACTCCTCCCTTTAAAAAACTTATCGGTGCACTTACATTCATGAAAAAAGTTTCAGGAGCACCTGATAAACCAATCCATTGTTGCCTCATTAAACCATTCAATTGAATATATGGTTTATTGCCATTGACAGCAGGGTTGAAAATAGACTGCTGAAACATAAAATGAGTAAAAGACTGTTCTTGTTGGGATTTCGCTTCCTTGCCCATTATAATCAGGGCAATAGAAAATGCGATTATCTTTAGCAATTTAACCATAGATTTTACTCAAAATTTTGTGCGATTTTAAAATCGTAAATGTAAAAAAAATATCCAAGCCAATTGTTTGTATTAGTTTCCAAAACAATTCTTCGTTCACTAGTTGTTTTTGTTGTAAATAATTTCAATCGCATTTATTTGCAATCTACTAAAGATAAATATTGTAATTTTTAGAAAAAAGATCTGTTTTTAAAGCCCTCATCCACAAAAAATTATTCTTTTCTTTTATTAACACAGAATTAACGCAATTTATTTTCATTTAGTATAGCAGCTCACCTCCAATTTTTCTAATTTTGCAGACTTTTTAAAAATCGATTGAAATGGCTTTTGTAACAAAAGAGAAATTCTTATCAAAAGAATGGTTTGTGGTTTATTCCTTAATCCTGATCGGTACATTTATAATGGCCGCAGGGTTTGTCCTATTTATAAGTCCTTATAAGCTTGCACCGGGTGGTGTATATGGTATTGCCATTATTTTACATCATCTTTTTGACTTTCCAATTGGATTGTCTGCCCTAATTATGGATATTCCACTTACAATTTTAGGAATAAAAATTTTAGGGCCGAGATTTGGCGCCAAAACTATCGTTGGCTTTGTTTCTACCTCTTTATGGGTTTCACTTTTAGAATGGACCTATGGTTATGAACCATTAGTAGAAAACGATGCTCTTCTTTCAGCCATTTTTGGTGGCGTTTTAATTGGCGTTGGACTTGGATTGGTTTTTAAATCGAGAGCAACTTCAGGTGGATCAGATATTATTGCGATGATATTTGCAAAATATACTCATTTGCCGATTGGACAATTACTGATAATAGTCGATTCAGCTATTGTGTTGTTAGGCCTGGCTGCCTTTGGAAAATGGGAAATCCCGCTATATTCCTGGATTGTTATTTTCATCAGCGGAAAAGTCATTGATGTTGTGCTTCACGGCTTGGATTATGACAAAACACTCTTTATCGTTTCTAATAAAGAGGAGGAAATACGACAAAAAATTCTAATGGATTTAAATCGTGGAGGAACCATTCTGAATGGAAAAGGGATGTACAACGGCCAGGATAAATCGATTATTTTTACTGTCGTAAGTAGACGCGAACTAGCCGTGTTAAAAGATTTTATTCATCGAATTGACCCTGATGCTTTTTTAACGGTTATCAATGCAAATGAGATTCTCGGAAAAGGCTTCAAATCTCTGAATGAAGAATAAAAAAAAAGGCCTCGAAATTAAGGCCTTTTTCATATTTTTTCTACTCAGCAAGTGTCATTTCATCAACTAAATGACCTGCACCAGCAAATTTGTCGATGATAAATAAACAATAGCGAATATCTATGGATATGTTTCTACACTGATCCGGATCATACATCAAATCACTCATCGTTCCTTCCCAGTTCCGATCGAAATTGATGCCAATTAATTGTCCATCTCCATTAAAAACAGGGCTTCCAGAATTACCACCCGTAGTATGATTGGAAGCTGTAAAGCCAACGTGGATTTTTCCGTCCTTATCGGCATAGCGACCAAAATTCTTTGCTTTGTATAACTCTTTGAGTTTTTCTTCTACAACATAATCGTAAATCTCCGGGTCTTCTTTGTCCATTATCCCTTCTAAAGTTGAAAAATGCTCATATTGAACAGCGTCTCGGGGTTTATAATCATCCACATATCCATAAGCAATTCGCATCGTGAAATTTGCATCAGGATAAAAAACTCTAGCTGAATCGTATTCCATTTGCAATTTCATATAGTTGCGTCGCAAGGCAATAGATTGATATTCCATATCTAACAGCTCTTCATTAATTTTCCAGCCATAATCACTAAACGATTTGGCAAGAATGTATACTGGGTCTTTGGCAATCTTTTTCATTGCCTTCTTATCCAGATTGTTTAATAATTCTTCCACTCTGTTTTGGTTGACAAATAAAGTTTTTTTCAACATTTTATCTACAAAAACATCAAAATTATTTTTGTATTTCAGCTGTACTTCATGCAAGGCTTGAGGAAGTTCATTTGCAGGATAGGCAGCGGCAAACTCTCTCAACAAATCTGCTGCAATTTTTTTATCAATCTCTACAACATAGTTTTTGTAAAATGATTGGCTGTATTTCTTTAAACCTTCACTCGCTTTTTGGATCTTTTCAGCATTGGCATCTTTGTCGTTTACCAAAGCCATTAATCGGCGAAAACGATTGGCAAAACTAATAATTTCAATTCCCATTCCTGCTTCGCGATAATATTGGTATTTCAATCTGAGTGGAGTCATATCTTCGTAAAGCTTTCTGAATGAGGGTATTATATTTCCATACTCGGCTTTTCTGCCTTCATCAGCATCTACCCATTTTTGAATATTTTCTTCCAGGTTTTGTTTTACAGCAATGGCTTCCAAGCGTTTAATTCCTTTATTTTCGCCTTGCCACTTTTTCCAGCTATTTGCAATTGAAGCCACTTTTCTGGCATATTGAATGCGAACTTTTGGATCAGCATTCTGAGCTGCTTTCATTGTATTTAAGCGAAGAGTTCGTAATTTAATGCGAACAGGATTTTCAACTTCTGTAATCAGTTTAATTTCATCAGAAGGCAAATATTCTTTTGTAGTTCCCGGGTAGCCAAAAATAAATGTAAAATCTTCTTTATCAGCACCTTTCAAAGATATAGTTAAGTGTTTTTTAGGTGTATAAGGCACATTTTCTTTGTCATATTTTGCCGGACGATTATTTTTATCGGCATAAATTCTAAAAACAGAAAAATCACCTGTATGACGAGGCCACATCCAGTTATCTGTATCGCCACCAAATTTTCCAATATTTGATGGTGGAGCACCTACTAATCGTACATCGGTAAATATATCATAAACAAACAAAATATATCGATTTCCACTAAAAAAAGGCTTTACAATAACCTTATTTCCGTCTATAATAGGCTCATTATCTATTAATTGCTTTATGTTATTGCGGATAACTTTTTGACGATCGGCTTCTTTCATATCCTCGGATACATCTAGTAAAACAGCATCAGTTACTTCGCGCATTCCCACTAAAAAAGTAACAGATAAATCTGGATTCGCCAATTCTTCCTCTCTGTTCATAGCCCAAAATCCATTGGTAAGGTAATCGTGCTCTATGGAGCTGTGATTCTGAATGGCACCGTAACCACAATGATGATTGGTTAAAACCAAACCCTGATCAGAAACAACTTCGCCGGTACATCCCCCACCAAAAATAACAATGGCATCTTTTAAACTTGCCTGCGAAATACTGAAAATATCTTCGGCAGTAATATTCAAGCCCATTCTCTTCATTTCGGCTTCGTTCAATTGCTGCAAAAACAAAGGAACCCACATCCCTTCTTTAGCATATAAATCGACTTTAGCCAGACTGAGAAATATAAAAAGTGTAATTAGTATTTTCTTCATAATAAACTCGCTTTCTTTAAATTTATTTAACAGCTACTGTTTCAATTTCAATTAGAACACTCAATGGCAATTCTTTAACAGCAAAAGCAGCTCTAGCAGGATGTTTTTCAGTGTAATACGATCCATATACTGCGTTCATTGCTGCAAAATTGGCCATAT
>CAYPOW010000038.1:5678-8535 GCA_964412145.1 uncultured Draconibacterium sp. | reverse complement strand
TTTTCAGTGTAATACGATCCATATACTGCGTTCATTGCTGCAAAATTGGCCATATCACTCAGCAAGCAAGTTGATTTAACAACGTCTGAGAAACTATAACCAGCTTCTTCCAAAATCGCACTAATATTTTTCATTACTTGTGTGGTTTGTTCTGTAATTCCACCCTCAACAACTTTGTTTATAGCTGGATTTATTGGTACCTGACCTGAAATATACAATGTTCCGTTTGCTTCAACAGCTTGACTGTAAGGACCTAAAGCCTTAGGTGCCTTTTCGGTATGAATGATTCTACTCATGGTTTAGTTTTTTTTAATTATTCTACGAAATTATCAAAAAATAACAGAATATCAGAATTTTGAAAAGGAAAGGAAGACTAATAATTATCGAGATGCGATTTTTTCTTCTCTAATTTTAAGTCTTTAAACATTGAAGATTTGATATTTATACCAAAATTCCAGCTCTTCCAGTTACCCAGTGGAATCCAGTTAAAACGCATTTCCCAACAATGCAAATCGCGGTAAATATCGAGGGAAGTATATGAGATTTTTTTATTCTGAAAATCATATCCTGAACGAACGGAGATTTTCCAGTTTGGCGTTAATTGAATATTGCCGCTAAAACCTAATGTTTGAACTATTTTTTGGTCTTTCTCGAGGATATAGGCAATATAATTGTGATTGCTTATATACTGGAATGTGTAGTTTACACTTAAATTCCAGGGCAATATTGGTTGTTTTGAACTCTTGCTATTTTCACCTTCGTTAGAATTACTTTTTTTCTTAAAAGAATCATTTTTCAAACTCAGATTAAGTCCTACTTTCCAATTTGCATTCTTCATTCGAAATAACCGCCGATTTACAGTCCATTCAAACTGATTTAAATTGCGTGTTCCGGTCGCGTCTAAAATATAAGGATCGAATGTGCTGGCATAGCGAATATCCAGATTTTTAAAGAGTTTTGTGCGTGCATTTAAAATCAGAGGTGCCCAGCGCAGGCTATCCTTGGACATATTGTAATTGGTTGATAAAGTAAGATTATCAATCAGAACTACTTTTTTTGAGCCCGTAATAGTATCTTTCCTGTCCCTAATTTTCATTTCAAAATTATTAGTCAGATTGATATTAAAACTTCCTGATCTCCCGGCAGAGGGAGAGCCATAAATAGCACCATCGAATATGGAATATTGCACAAAACTTTCGCGCGCTTCATCGTAATATTGTTTATAATAGCCATATTTATCTTCACTAAAGTCTGGCCGATAACTAAATGAAAATGATGGTGTTAATACATGTCTTATTGCCTGAACAGGAGAATTCTTACCAAATAAATACATACCATAAATACGCGTATTCAGGCTGGAAGATAAACTGTAATCGCGAGCTGCTTTAAAACCACCAATAGTATCTCTGCGTATCTGGCCTGTGAGTACTTTTCCTGTATCGTTTACACTCAATACTTCATAATATTTCTCAACCGATTGAGAATACCATCTCTCGGTATAGCTTGCGCTGTTAGTCCAGGTAAAATATTTGAGCAATTTAATGGTGCTACTTATTGGAATACTGTGTTTTACACCGTTTTTGAAATACTTTTCCATACCTGGCTTAAACAATAGTGTATCAGGCATAGAGCCCGCATTTCGGGCAGACATGCTGTACTTTAAGGAAATATTGTCGTACCATTTCAAGTTCCCAACTTTTCCTTTTTTTCTGAAAGGATAAATTTGTGATCCTGATAAGGACAGCTCGGGTAATGTCAATTCAAAAGTTTTATTGAGGGTGTTTTGTCGGTGACCTAAATTTAGATTTAAAAACCACTTTTTATTGAAGTTTGTAGAATAGTTGATACTGGATTGAAAAGTGTTTGAAAGCTTACTCTCAAATGTATTTTGCGTTTCGTATTGATTAAAAGAGCTGGTAACAATATTTACATTGGCCGAAAACTTACTGTTTGGCCTAGCTTTAGCATCCTGATTATGTGACCATTGAATACGAAAATCGCGCGTACGCGAATAATCTGGAGAGCCTTCTGTTCCTAAAATATTGATGCCATATTTAAAATCGAAAGCACCAGAATATTGGTATTTTTTTACATAACGTACGTTTGGATTTAACGACCAACTTCCTCTTGTATAGATACTTCCGCGCAAACTCAGATCGAAATAATCACTTATAGCCCAATAATATCCTCCACCCATTAAATAATATCCTTGCTTAGCTGAAGAACCATAAGTAGGCATTAAAACGCCTGAAGTTTGTCCACTTTTTCCAGGGAACAATCCAAACGGTAGAACCAAAGGTGTAGGAACTCCTTCAATTTCAAAATTAACAGGCCCTGTAATTATCATGCCTCCGGGAATGACTTTTGATTTTTTAAAACGAAATGAATAATGCGGAATTGGATGATCGCAAGTAGTATACTGGCCTCCCTGAATATACGTAATATCATCAGCCATTTTTTTAATCTTTTCACCAAGCAGATAGCCTTCTCCTTCTTCCGTTTTTACACCATATATGACTCCTTTTTTTGTCTTGAAGTTGTATTTCAATTTATTAGACTCAAAAGACCGGTCACCTTCTTTAAAAACGGGCGAACCAAAAACTTTACCTGTAGAATCGGCAACACCTTCAGAATATAGTTCATTTGTATTAAAATCTATATCCATAAAATCGCCAACCAAATTGATATCTCCGTAATCGATTACACCTGATTTAAAAAGATAAACCTTGTGATTTTTGATGTCAAATCGCAAAGAATCGCTCGAATTGTATTCAACAATATTATCTAATTGAGATACTTTGGTGGAGGCAAATGAACTGTCAGGTGTATATGTATCATTATTAACATCTGATTCCCC
>CAYPOW010000038.1:2869-5578 GCA_964412145.1 uncultured Draconibacterium sp. | reverse complement strand
CGTAAATTACTATTACTCACAGCAGATGCTATTGGCTTTCCACAAGAAAAGCTTCCCAACAAGACAGCTATTAATGAGAAAACGACTCCGAGAGTCTTAAAATATCTTGTTGATAAAAACGTTAACAATTTGTTCTATATAGATTTAGGAGAAGCTTCTTATTCAATAATTTTAATTCCAAAACTAAGGAAAATAAACAAACACAAGCAAAAGAAAGCGTTAAAAAAATGAAAACCCTCTTTATCAAATTAATACATAGAATTCCCTTTTTTAACGGTTTGGCACTCTCCGTACTTGTTTTACTCTTTATTTATAGTGCTGATACTCAAAGCCAAAACCTAGTCGACCGCATAGTTATTGATGCCGGGCATGGTGGAAAAGACCCTGGTGCTTCAGGTAAATACAGCCATGAAAAAGACATAGTTTTATCTGTAGCGTTGAAAACAGGAAGACTGATAGAAAACGATTTAAAAGATGTAAATTTAATATTCACACGCAAAACTGATGTTTTTATTCCGTTAAATACACGTGCAAAAATTGCAAATAATAGCAAAGCCGATTTATTTGTTTCTATTCATTGCAACAGTAACGTTTCTTCAAAGCCCAGAGGTTCTGAAACTTACGTTATGGGAATGCATAAAAGCGAGGAAAACCTGCAAGTTGCTATGCTGGAAAATGCCGCTATTTTACTTGAAGATGATTATAAAACCAATTACGAAGGTTTTGATCCAAGCTCGGCAGAAAACCATATTATTTTCAATTTTTTCCAAAACTCATATCTTTCGCAAAATATTGATTTAGCAACTATTGTTCAATCTGAATTTAAAAACAACACAGCTTTGCGCGACAGAGGTGTCAACCAGGCAGGTTTTTGGGTTTTATACAAAACAACAATGCCGGGCATTTTAATAGAAATGGGATTCTTGAGTAATCCAAGCGACGAGGCCTATCTACGTACTGAAAAAGGGCAAAACCAAATGGCTCATGCTATTTACAATGCCATAAAAGCATATAAAATTAAACACGATGCTCTGGAGCTGCAGAAGGCTGGTATTCAGAATAATAAAATCATTAAAACTCAAAAAGAGGCAAATACATCCATTTCTTTCAGGGTGCAATTTCTGAGCTTGGCAAGCGATAAAAAACTTACACAAAAGAAGTACAGCCAATTGACTGAAATAAAAACATATTTTTATAAGGGTTTGTATAGGTATACGTGTGGTGACACCACCAATTATTTGGCAGCGGTTAATTTGCAAAATCGTGTTCGAAAATTAGGTTTTAAAGATGCCTTTATTGTTGCACTTTACAATGGTGAAAGAATAAGCATAAAAGAAGCTAAAAAAATGCTTGGGATATAGATTTCACACTAAATCTTGAGCTCTTTACTAAATCGACATGTCATTTTTAGCGAAAAGATTACTTATCGATAAACTTAAAGGTCAATTAGTATAATTTCGCATCTTTGCATTTAATAAATTCATAAAGTGAATATGAAGATTTCTAAAGAAACAAAAATAGGAAGCATTTTTATTGTTGGTGCAATCCTGCTTATTTGGGGCTACAGCTTTTTAAAAGGCAAAGATTTATTGACTCGAAGTCGTACTTTTTATGCTGTATATCAAAATGTTAGCGGTTTAGCAAAATCAAACCCAGTATATATAAATGGGATGCAGGTTGGCCAGATTACACAAATGTATTTCGATCCGTCTATGAATGGAAATATTATTATTGGTCTGGTGATCAGTCATGAATTTCCTATTCCGAAAAATAGCATTGCCGAAATTTTGAGTACAGATTTAATGGGCACAAAAGCTGTTAATTTAAATTTAGGCTCTGCAACTGAAATGGCTCAGGATGGCGATACACTTACATCTAAATTAGGTGCAACATTGGCCGAACAAGTAGAAGAAAACATTGGGCCACTTAAAAACAAAGCGGAAGTACTTCTAACCAGCATTGATGAGATCCTTATGAGTTTAAATGCTGTACTTAGTCAGGAACAAGTAAATAGTCTTAAAGGAAGTATCGCCCATTTAAATTCATCGATGAGAAATGCCGACACCTTAATACAAGATGTTAGCAATTTCGTATCGGATGAGAAGGGAAAAGCAATAAATATTCTTAAAAACCTAGAATCAATTTCAAATAACCTCCAGAATAACAACGAGAAAATAAACGGAATCATCACAAATTTTCACGCCATTAGCGATACCTTAGTGAAATCTGATATTGCAGGTACACTAAATTCGGTAAACAAATCGATTTACGATTTCAGCACCTTAATGGAGAAAATTAATAAAGGTGAAGGGAGTATTGGACTTTTGATCAACAACGACAGTCTCTACATTGGTTTGGAAAAATCTTCGCGCGAATTGAACCTTTTACTGGAAGATATTCGTTTACATCCTAAAAAGTATGTGAAGTTGAGTTTGTTTTAATGCTGATTTTATCTTTATCCAATTAGTTTAATTGTAATTGTATTCGATCAATATTTAGATTAGTAATTTTTCTACCAAGAGTGGGTTTCATTTAATAATTGAATTCTCAAATTCCTGAGATTCTGCACTTTCTGCATCTTCATTTTTTGCCTTCCCATCATTTTGACCATCTCTACCTTCCCAATCAAAAACATCATTTTTCTTTTTTGGTCTTTTATCGATAAGCCATAAAAATCCGTTCAGTTTTACCTGATCGGCCGGAATTTTA
>CAYPOW010000038.1:1512-2769 GCA_964412145.1 uncultured Draconibacterium sp. | reverse complement strand
TTTATCGATAAGCCATAAAAATCCGTTCAGTTTTACCTGATCGGCCGGAATTTTATCTGGTGGATACAATTTTGCTTTTGGCTCTTTTTTATAAGTTATTGTTTCCAACTGATTATCTTTCAGATATATAAGCATATCAGTGGCGCTGATTCTTGTCATACCTACTGGTGTTTCATCTTCTTCCCATAGAAAATAAACAGTTTCGGAATTTCCCTCAACATTTAACTTACGTAAATCATTTTCAACAAACCAACCAACCATGGAATTGCCTTTAATCTGATTGTAATATTGAGGATCGATGGAATCTTGAGATATGAGAAAAACATTCTTTTTAAAGACAACCGAATCCAGCTCTCCATCGCGCATAGCTAATTGAATTTCATCTGCCTGAAACTGATTATCTTTGTACCAAATTACAGGATTGTAGTAGAAATAAATACTGGAATCTTTCACTTCATAAACCATGGAATCGCTCATACCCTGAAAATCTTCGCGAAAGAATTTCATTTTATGAAAACCAATTAATCGTTCCATTTTATCAACTGAATCCAGCATAATTTTTAGTGTGTCAGCATGAATAAAAAGCGAATCATTTTTATCAATCAAAGTGGCTAATGCGCTATCCACCACATAAGCAAAATGCTCTTTTTTTCGGTAATTGGCATAGCCACCGGTAACGACTATATTTTGTGCTGTATCTATTATTTTTACATTTTGATAGACTTCAGCTATCCCTAGTGCCTTGTCGTAATACAAACTATCACCTTGTAAAATCTGGTTTTTATCTTGTAAAAAAGCATTCTTTTTTAATCGTGTAAAATCAGTGTTTGTATTGTGAAAACCTGATTCAGCATACATATAGGAACTGTCTCCAGTAATTCGGGTTGGGCCATAAAAATTAACTGTTTTAAAACTAGTATGATATTGCAAAGTATCAGTATATAAAGTATGTTCTTTATTGACCAGAACTACACTATCCAAAAACATAACTTCTTTATCATCAGTATAATAAAACCCTTTTTTGCTTGTTAAGACATTGGCAGAGTCGACTACTTTTCCCCAAACGAAATACTCTCCTATTTTCTCATTGCGTTGGTAAATTAAATTATCGGTATAAAGCGTGAGTTTTTCGTCAATCAATCTTACATTCCTAAGCACTTTTGCAATGCGTGTATTTCCATCGTAATAGAGCTGATCTCCATACAACTGAAGTGAATCTTTCATTTGAATATGGACATGTCCAAAAGCATCCATACT
>CAYPOW010000038.1:0-1412 GCA_964412145.1 uncultured Draconibacterium sp. | reverse complement strand
TAAAACTATGCGGATATTTCTTTTTTCGGAAATAAAAGCGAAAATAAAACAGCCAGTAAAAATGCAAGGACAAAACTACCCAATCTTTCAGATATTCCCGTAGGTTCCACTAAAAAATTCTTCCAAATAATAGCCGAGCTAGTTCCTCCTATTAGAGAAGCAAATACGCCTGCCTTAGAAAAACGCTTCCAAAATAAAAGCAATAATACGGCAGGGCCGAAGGAAGAACCAATGCCTGCCCAAGCATACGAAACAAGACCATAAACAGTATCAGGAAGCCAAAGAGCAATAGAAAATGCCACCAAACCAATGGCAACAATAAGCAACTTATTGATCCAAAGCATTTTATTTTCAGATAGTTTCTTTTTCGAAAGATCGTGATACAAATCCTCACTAACAGCCGATGAACAAACCATTAATTGCGAAGATGCTGTCGACATCATAGCGGAGACTGCACCTGAAAGTAAAATTCCGGCTATAATTGGGCTTAATAAAAACATGACCATAACTGGTAATATTTGTTCTGCATCGTTTGCGAGAACGGCCGCACTTTCACCAAGCACTCCATTTTTTAATAAAACAAATCCAATAATTCCGATTCCAAAAGCGCCAACATAAGCCAGGAGAGTCCAAAAAACAGCCACCCATTTGGCCGTATTCGCATCTTTTGTATTTTTAAGTGCCATCATTCTCGCTAAAAGTTGTGGTTGACCAGTATATCCAAAAGCCCAACTCATTCCACTCAAAATTAATATTACAGCTGCAAAACCTTCTTTCCCGGCTGTTAAACTTACATATTCAGGAGTTGCTTTTATGAAAGCATTTGCAAATTCAATATTATTTGAAGCCATAAAAAACAGCGCTACAATTGGGAGCGCTATCAGCGTGATTATCATCAATATACCTTGAAAAACATCGGTTGCCACCACCGTAATAAATCCACCTAGCATGGTGTATATAGTTACCATAGCCGAGCCTAAAATCATTCCCCATAAAGGATCAATTCCAAAGGCTTCCTGAAAAACTTTACCAGCTCCACTATATTGAGCTGCGATATAAAACAAAAAGAAAAATACAACAATAGAGGCGGAAAGCAATCCAATTGTACGTTCCGAACCTGGAAACTTTCGTGTAAAAAGACCTGTTATTGTTAAAGCACCTGTTTCCTGAGTTAGCTTTCGTAAAGGTTCGGCCATTACTGTCCAAATAAAAATTATCCCTATCACACAGCCAAGAGCTACCCAAATAGAACTATAGCCATCGAGAAAAGCATGACCAGTTAAGCCAAGCAACAACCAGGACGATTCTCCGGTTGCACGTTCGGATATTGCCAAAGACACACCTGAAATCTTTTTTCCACCTAAAACAAAGTCGGAATTGGACTTTGATTTTCGGGCGGAATAAATAACGAT